>JAEYTY010000153.1 GCA_023433775.1 Pseudomonadota bacterium
AACGACAAACCATCCAGCATCGCCGCTTGCTGCACGCCAGCCTCGCCGCATAATATCAACCCAATGACGAGCAGGACTCTCCGCTAATCAAAACGCCGGTCTGGGCCAAAGCATCTGACGACGGACATTGCAGGATTTGCGTCGCGCTCTGCTAGAGGCGCCGGCTCTGGTCAGCGCCAGCTCTCTCGCAGTTGCACAAGGCTCGCGGCAGCATCTTCGGTCCGTTCGCGCACTATTTGCGCCCTGTTTCTCCGCGCCGCCATATCGGCCAGAAAATGTGCCACGTCGTCCTGTGCAGCCCGCTTCTCAAGGAGGTCCAACAATTCCGGCAGGTAGCCATCGTATTCAAACAATGACGAAGGATTTTCCTTCGCATCAGACGGGTCCCAATCCAGCGTCAAAATGCTTCCAATGGCTCGCAGCTTCTGAGCGCGCTGCACAAGCGTCTCCGTTCCGGGCAATAGGCGCTGCTCGAAGAACTCGTCATGTTTCAGTATCAACTGAATTTCGTCCTCGGTTAGCCGTGAGTCAGGATATTCGGGCTTTGTACCCATCCTGCGGTCCAGTGCGAAGGCGACCTGATACTGTTCTGGCGGCAGCGCCGCCGTCGACACGATGGTGCAATTGCCTCCATCTGGCGTCCACCATGCTTCCCCGTCTCGTCCAAATTTGGCGATGGTTTGCGACGTAATGTGCCGGGCGGAGAAACCTGCCTCATCTGCTTCATAGACCAGCAGCAGCTTTGGTTTCTGCTCCGCCGCGATGCCATAGATAATGTCGCCAACCTTCACGGCAGCGAGCGCCTGGTCCCTCGTCATCATCGTTGGCGGCCTTCGTAGGAAATTCAGCAGAGCGACAAGTCGGCCAAAACTATACTATTCAATTTGAAGAAGTATTTTAGCCGCGACCCGGCTTTTAGCCTCGACAGCAACTAGCCCCATTTCAAGCGAACCTACATCATCCAGATACCGCGCGATCTCGTCAGCATTTGCTTTACGTTCCAGCATACCGAGGAGCGCAGGTATATATCGGTCATATTCGTCTCGGGCCGCGGGTTCGTCACGCACGCCGATTGGATCCCACTCGGCCAACAGGACCGCGCGCACCAATTGCAGTTTCTTTTCATAAGTCCTGTTCATCTCGGCCATAGCGTAATCACCTCGCCGAAAGGGTTTATCACAACAACCGCGTTTTGACCGTGGTATTTCCAAGAATGCGGTGACGATCCAGGAGTTATCTTAAAAGGATTGTTCAGTGCATCAAGCATGTCTTGGGCGGAAATTCCTCGGTTTATTGTCTGATTTATGCCATGCTTTGTGAAGCCTGTGGGCGTCCACGCCACAGGAATGCGTCGGTCCGTAGCGGCTGGCTGCGCAGCCCCGACACGGCTCAACTCTCTAACCCACCGTCCACCCTCTCGCGTCCCTTTGGGTGCCCGAGGCTGATCTGGTCGATAGCGCCGCTCCAACGCGTCGACGACAACATCGAGCTTTAGCGAAAGTGTTGCGAGCCGGATTTCAACGCCGAGTGCTTTCAGTTCGGATGACAAAATCCGCATAATTCCGCTCCCGTTCCCCCGCCATTCGGGCGTAGCCCTCATGGCCTTGGTCGCTCAAATCGCTCCACTGGAGCGATTTGCCTCAAGAGGACGCGCCCAAGCCCACCATCGCCCGCTTCTCCGCGTCGCTGAGGAAGCCCGCATTGCCCACCCGCTCCCAGAGCGCGGCGCGGTCCTCGGCCAGGGCCTCGACCTTGTCGAAATCGGGCACCACCTTCGCGCCCTCAAAGGCCGGCCCCAGCCAGCCCGACAATTCCTGGCTCACCCGCACCACCAGCGGCACCAGCGTCTGCCGCCACAGCGCCCGATTGGCCTCCGCCATATTGGCATAGGTATTGTCGCCCGGAATGCCGAGCAGCATGGGCGGCACGCCGAAGGCCAGCGCGATGTCGCGCGCCGCCGCATTGCGCGCCTCGATGAAATCCATGTCGCGCGGGCTCATGGCCAGCGGTTTCCAGTCGAGCCCGCCTTCCAGCACCATGGGCCGCCCGGCATTGCCCGCGCCGGCAAACTGCTCCTCCAATTCGTCCTTCAAACGTCCGAACTGGTCGTCACTCATGCTGCCATTGCCCGCCGAATAGACCAGCGCGCCGCTCGGCCGCGCCGCATTGTCGAGCAGCGCCTTGTTCCACTGCGCCGAGGCATTGTGGATATCGAGGCTTGTCTGCGCCGCCTCCAGCGGCCCCATGCCATAATGGTCATCCATGGGGTGAAACAGCGCCATATGCAGCACGCCGGGCAGCGGCGCAGTCTCCTGCGAAATCCGCACTGCACGGCCACCGGCCTTGTATTCATAAGCCACGGGCCAGCCATCGCTCCCGGCCACCACGCTCATGCGGTCGGGCCGCAGCACGCACAGCGCCCGAACCGCGCCATCGACAATTCCCGCCTGCAGATAGGCATTGCCCGAGGTCTGGAGATAGGCATAAACCGCCTCCAGCATTTCCGCGCCCGATTGCCGCCCATTGGGCTGCTCCAGCAGCGTCAACAGCGGATGCTCGCTCACCGTCTTGCCATCCACCTGCACATTGAGCGGCACCCGGTTCGCCGTCTCGGCAATCAGCCTCACACAGCGATAGACCACCGGATTGCGCATGAAACCCTGATTGACCAGGCTCGCATAACCCCGCCCGCTCCACTGCGCCGGCCCCAGCTGGCTCAGCGTCATCATGGTGTGCCCGGCAAAAGACTTGGTTTCACCAGGCGTGTTTGATTGCCCGCCAAACAGGCGGTTCATCCAGTTGGGCATGTTTTGATCCCTTAATTCTTGCTGCCGCGCAGCCTATGTAGTAACGTTGCTACATCTGGAGGTACCAGAATGAACCGCCATATCCGTCCACAGACGATGTCTTCCCGAGAGTTCAATCAGAATACTGGCCGCGCCAAGCAGGCGGCCGATAGCGGCCCTTTGACCATCACCGACCGGGGTGAGCCAGCGTATGTTCTCATGCGATATGAGGACTACGAGAACTTGATGCCTCGGGACCAAACGCGTCAGCCGATCAGCCTGCGCGCGCTTGAGCAAGTTGGCGGCCCGGAGTATGATTTTGAAATCGAACTGCCCGAGCGTCGCGTCGAGCCGATGTACGATCCATTTTCTGGCGAGGCTGAGTGAGTTATCTCCTCGATACCAATGTCATATCCGAGCTTCGACGCCCCAATCAGATCGCGCCCAATGTCAGGCGCTGGCTGGAGACGTTCGATATACAAACTGCCTCTGTCTCGGCGATCACCATATTCGAGCTCGAATATGGCGCTGCCCGAGCTGAGCTCAGGCGATTACCGCACGCGCCGCTGCTGCGCGAATGGATCGACAATCAGGTGCTTCCTCTCTTTGCCGGACGTATTCTGTCCATAGATACCGAAATCGCGCAGCGTTATGCCTGGCTTCAAGCACCAAATCCGCGGCCATATGCCGACGTCATGATCGCAGCGACCGCGCTCGTTCACGACCTCGCGGTGATTACTCGCGACACCGACGATTTTGCGCCGCATGGAGTCACCATGATCAATCCCTGGACCGCCTAGCCCGCCCGACTAAAGCCCCCTCACCCGCGGCCGCATCTCGTTGAGCAATAGCTCCGTCACCGCCCAGACCAGCGCATCGACGCGATCCGGCGAGTGTCCATCCGCCTTGCCATCCGGGCCGAAGGCGCAGAGTTCATCCTCCAGCGCCGTCAGCCCCGCCACATGCCGCACCAGCCCGCGCACATAAAGCGCCGCCACAGGCTCTGCGCGCACCCATTTGCCGCGATTGGCCCTTACAGGCAGCACCGGCACCTTTGAATCCACCTGGCCGATCAGTTGCCCCACCAGGTCGCCGCCCTGATTGACCTCGGCGACAATGGCGTCCGCGTCATGGGCGCGATAGGCCGCCACGGCCCGCCGCGCCCAGGTCATGGGCTGCACGCCCTTGAGCGTCGCATCCTCCAGCACCACGACGCCATCACCCTGCCGCCCGACCACCACGATGCCACAGGCGTCCGAGCGCGCTGTGCCGGTCACTGGCGGATCGACCGCCACGATAACCCGCCCATCCGCCCCGCCTTCGGCCTGCCTGAACACGCTGCGCTGCCAGAGCGCGTCGGGCCTGTCCTCGATGAGTTCGCCATCCAGCTCCTGCCGGCCGAGCACTGTGCCCTTGTATCGCGCCACCACGGCGTCGAAAAATGTCGGCGCCAGATATTTGTAATTGTCCTGCGTCGTCATGCGAACAAGGCGCGTATGCTCGTCATTCACCAGCCGTTTGATCAGCTTGGTCGCGCGTGGCGTGGTCGTCGCCAATTGGCGCGGCCTGTCGCCCAGCCGCAGGCCAAATTGCAGCGTGTCCCAGGCCTCTTCCGCATGGGGCCATTTGCCGATTTCGTCACACCAGGCGGCAGCAAATTGCGGACCGCGAAACCGTTCCGGGTCCGAAGCCGTCATGATGGTGGCTTCCACGCCATTGGGCCAGCTCAGCCGGCTCCTGCCATGCAGCGTGGGGCGCTGGAGATCGGGGTGCACGGCCATGATGCCGCTTTCGCCCCGCACCATGATCTCGACTGCCTCGCTCATCGTCTCGCCCACCAATGCAATCGGCGTTATGCCCTGCTGCACCAGCTGCCGCACCCATTCGGCCCCGGCGCGCGTCTTGCCCGAGCCGCGCCCGCCCATCAGCAGCCATGTGGTCCAGTCACCCGGCGGCGGCTGCTGCTCGGGCCGCGCCCATCGAGACCAGGAGAAAAACTCCCAATCGACAGCCAATGGATCCATAGCGGCGACACGCGCCTCATGTTCAGCGGTCCGATTGGACAAGGCGCTTTACCAGCTTGGCGCGGAGATCGGTCATGTCCTTGGTTGAGGGCGGTTCCACATTGCGTTCGGCGGCGCCCATTTCAATCAGCTTGTCCAGCGTTTTGACCTGCCCGGCCAGCATCGAGGCCCTCTTGTCTATGGGGAGTTCCACATTTGTCTCCAGTTCTCTCATCTGCGCGTCCAGCACGCGGATCATTCGCGCCACCAGTTGCGTCTTGCTGGGCGGGTGCGCCTTCAGGCTCAGCCAGTCCTCTTTTTCACGCCGATAGCGCAGTTGCGCCGGGGTAATGCCGTGCCGCTGGCAGATCAGCGGCGGCAGGAACAACCGCCCCTCATATTCGGCGCGGATGCTTGCCCAGTCGGGCTGCCGTGCCCGGCCCGCTTTGCCTTCTGCGTCCATTGCTCAATCCCGGAAATGCAAAACGGCGCCTTTCGGCGCCGCTTCAAACCCAATTCTTCGACTATGCCTGAACAATATCAGACGTGCGTGACGCGGGGATAACTTTGCTAAGCGTTCGAAATTTCCCCATCCGGCATAGCGATATAGATCAACGCGCCGAGGATCATGATGAACACGCGGAAGGCCGATTGAATGCCGTTCCAGGTCGAAGACATCCACATGCCGAACCATTCGCCGCCAATGGTCATGAACCCGACCTGCCAGACAATGAAACCAAATGTCAGCCCGGCAATGGCCCAGCCCTTGGCGTGGTTGAATGCGGACGCCGAAGCGCCCCGGCGCGAAAACATCTGCGCCGCGCCGATCCAGCAGGCCAGGGCCGTCCCCACCTCTGCCGCGATGATCAGCACATAGGCGCTGTGATGGGCGATCGGGTTGGCGATGGCCCGATAGGTGATCGTTGCGTCCGGAAAGATCGTGTCCATCATCAGCACATGCTGCACAAAGGCAAAATTGCTGCCGTAGTCCGTGATGTTCCCGAATGCGACGAGAGTGGCGTAGAGCGCGACGGCGGCCACGACGACCACCTTGCTGATGCGAATGACCGGCATGATTCCCTCCCATGGATGCCTATTCATAAAAGAGAATCAGCCTCGGTCACCAGTCGGGCAAGACCTTATCCGGTCTCGCTTGCCGCTCGAGTCAGACCCGAACGAAGCCGACCTGTTTGCAGGCGATCAGCTGGCAGCCCGAAAGCGTCATCCGGTCTTCGCTGACCAGCGTCACCGAACCGGACACCTTGAACCCGTCATAGGAAACCGTGCCGCGCCACTTGTTGTCAGAGGTTGGTCTTGCACCCTGCACCACCATCTTGTTCAGCAGCGCCAGATTTTCCGGCGTCCGCGCGTCGGCACGCAGCCAGGTCAGCGTTGCGCAAAGCTGGGTGCCGTCGCCACAAAGGCTGACCGAATAGCGCGACTCGCCGCTTTCCGTCTGCCAGGTGCCGACCGGGGTGAGGTCCCCGGCAACGCTGGGCGATACAAGTCCTGCCAGTATGGCCAATACTGTGGTGATCTTGCCAAAGGTCATGGTCTTCTCCGAGATCCGCAATCTGAGCGGTCACCGAGCACGCCCCCACGGGCCCGCAAACTGGCGACGCTGTTCCTGTCTTATGCCCCCTAGATCGCAGAGCCGGACTGAACCGATAGCGAACCACGCGTTCATCTGTGGTTCAGCCTCGTGGCAAAGATAAGGTTCGGAAAGAAGTTAGATGCCAAACAGCCGCCGCGACTCGAGCGCCAGACCCAGTCCCACGCTGCCCAGTACATCGGTGCGCACAAGGTCTGCCTCGGGAAAGAGACCGCGCAGGCGTCCGGCCACCAGCGGCACCAGCGTCGAGCCGCCGGTCAGGATCAGGCTATCGACATCCTCGGCTTTCACCCCGGCCCGCGTCAGCGTTTCCAAAATGGTCGTTTCCAGCCGCCCCACCGACCCTTCAAGCGCCTCGCCCAATTGCGCGGCGGTTATGGTGGTGCGGATGTCTCTTTCGCGCACAGGAAAGGCGAAATCGACGCTTTCAGCATCCGACAGTGCGATCTTGGCCGCTTCCACGGCGCCGATCAGCTTGTGCCCCAGCCGGTCCTCGACCAGCATCACCATTGTTTCCACCCGCTCTGCCTCAACGGCTTCGCGTATGGTCGAACGCAGGTCGCGTTGCGCCTTGGCGTCATAGAGCCGGTTGATGCGATGCCAGGTGGCAAGGTCAAAATAGGGCGCCACGGGCAGATGCCGCTTGCCGTCCCGCGTCAGCGATCCATAGCCCAGTTCCGGCATGATCCGGTTCATCGCCAGCAACCGGTCAAAATCCGTACCGCCAATATGCACGCCATGGGTCGCGAGAATGTCTCCAGCGCGGTCCGCCTTGCCGATCCGGTCGGGCGACACCCGCACCAGCGAAAAGTCCGATGTGCCACCGCCTAGATCGGCGATCAGCGCCAACCGTTCCGCGCTCACCTGCCGTTCATAGTCCAAAGCCGCTGCGATGGGCTCGAACTGGAAAGCGATCTCGTCAAAGCCCTGCGCCCGTGCCGCCGCCTCCAACTGGCCCTGCGCCGCCTTGTCGGCCAACGGATCATCGTCGACAAACTGCACCGGGCGCCCCAGAACCACGCGCCGCAATTCGCCGCCCAGCGAAGTCTCGGCCCGGCGTTTGAGCTCGCCAATATAGGTGCCGATAATCTCGCCAAAGCCGAGCCGCTTCGCCTTTACCCGCGTGGTATCGGCAAAAAGCGCCGTTCCCAGCACGCTTTTCAGCGATCGCATCAACCGCCCGTCGGCGCCGCTCACATATTCGGCGACGGCGGCGCGGCCGAAATGGATCGCATCATGTTCGAAGTCGAAAAACAGCACGCTGGGTATCGTCGCCTGCCCGCCTTCGAGCGCCAGCAGATGCGGCTTTCCGTCGAGCGCGACGTGGCCAAGCGTGGAATTGGACGTGCCGAAATCAAGTCCACAAGCCAAAGTCATCCGTGCCGCCCATACAACAAAACGCGCCTAGGCAGCGCGAAGGACGGCTCTCATAGGGAATATGCCGGCGTCAGGCAATTGCCGAAACGGTCAGGCAGCCTTGCGGCGGCGATCTTCGGTTGATCGCAGATCGATCACTTCCAGCTGGCCGAGGCCACGCCGTTGCGCCCGGCGCAGCGCCGTATTGGCCATGTCGAGAATCCGGCGG
>JAEYTY010000160.1 GCA_023433775.1 Pseudomonadota bacterium
GGCTTGTCCTTGCGATAGTCGGCAATTAAGCGCCGGGCAATACCCAGGCGCGCGGCCATGCCATCAAGTGAAAACTGAAGCTCGTCCATAGCCTGGCGGAATTCAGCGTTGCCGAGCGAGGCTGGCGCCAATTCTTCCAGCCAAACGGCTGACAATTCTTCACCATCCGGCCAAACCAAGGAATCCGCCGTCTCGCTGACCGCAAATTGCTTAATCAAACCAGGATTGCTGCGCAGCTTCACAAACTGCCTATGGCCTACGATGGCTGGTGTAAGGTCAATATTCTGAACTAACCCGCCTCGCCACGTCACCTCGACAATCATGCCCCCTAGCAGACGTGCAGCATCAATGCGTGGCAGCGACCGTCCTCTCGAAATGAAATCATCGTCAGCCATTGAGTTTGATCCAATATTCCTGCAAGAGATCGATGTTATCTTGAGCCCATTGGGTCGCCACTTCGAGGTCCTGCTTACGCAGCCTTCCGCGGCTCATTTGCAGAGTTTCAATCAGGACCAGCGCTTCCCCATCTGGTGTCCAGACGTGAAAGTGTGGAGGCAAGTGATCACCAGCAAACATCCTGATCTGCAACCTTCCCAGTTTCACAACCGTCGGCATTGCCACCACCCCCCAAATTAGTGCGCCAAATGCACTATTTCAACTCCTTTATGTGGAAGCCAGCCGGTACCAGTCCCTATGTACTACTACTATATGATCACGTTTTGTTCTGGGTGTAAATGACCGAAGTCAATCCCCTCGCCCTCATCCCCCCCGTGGGCAAGATCATGTGTCTTGATCTCGGCACCAAGACTATTGGTGTCGCGATTTCCGATGCCATGCGTTATTCGGCGACGCCCCTCGAAACCATCAAACGCACCAAGTTCACGCAGGATGCCGAGCGCTTGCTGGCGCTGATCGCCCAAAACCAGGCGGTCGCCATCATTCTGGGCCTGCCGCTCAATATGGATGGCAGCGAGGGCCCACGCGTGCAGTCTACCCGCGCTTTCGCACGAAGCCTGGCGACCAAGACCAGCCTGCCCATCGCCTTTTGGGATGAGCGCCTCTCCACCTCCGCGGTAACGCGCATGATGATCGAGGCTGATCTGCGCCGCGACCGGCGGGCGGAGATCGTCGACAAGCTGGCGGCCAGCTATATCCTGCAGGGTGCCCTGGACAGGCTGCGCAGCGCCTAGCGGTTCCAGTAGTGGTGGAGCGTCTCGTTGCTGATGCCCCAGAGCAGCAGCGCAGTTGCCACGGCAGCAACAACCGTCGTCAGCAATATCTTGCGAACCAGATTTGGCTTCACTGGCGCGCCGGGGTCACTTCCGGCAACCACTTCTGATCCCGCCTCGTGATGGCTGGTGCTGCCAATGGGCAGAATGGCGACGAAAGTCAGCCACCACATGACGAAGTAAATGGCGATGATGGAACCGGTTTGCATGACGCCTTATAGCGCGCCGTACCCGCTAATTGAAAGCGGTCAGGCTGTCGCGGTCAGCCCCCCGACCTGGGCCTCCCCACAGGGAAGGCTCAGATCGTGTGGGACGACAATGCTAAACTCGATGAACGAACACGCTCACATTGGGTTTGCGGCCCCAGAACGCGTTGACCTCGTTGCGGATCGCCTTGAACAGCGCAGAATTCAGCACTTCACTGTCGCTGCGGCGCTTGGGCGGCATGGACTTGAGGACATTGGCGACGGTTTCCTCGACCAGATCCGACACCGATTCGTCCTCGGTCTCGGGCAGTCCATCGATCACCAGATCAGGCCCGGAGACGATCTGGCCGCCACCATTGACGCAGAGGCTGACAATGATCATGCCGCCGAAGGACAGGCGACGACGGCCTTTGACGCCGCTTTCCTCGGGCGTGCAGAGCACCAGCCCATCGAGATAAAGCTCGCCGGTACGCACCTCGGCGGGATAGGCCATGGGCTCGGGGAAAAGGCGGACCATATCGCCATTGCGCGCTTCGCAGACATTTGGAATGCCCTCGTCGCGGCCAAGCTTGGCGTGGGCGGTCAAATGCATGGCCTCGCCATGCACCGGGACCAGCACCTGCGGCTTCACCCAGGAATAGAGCTGGCGCAGCTCGCCACGGCGCGGATGACCGGTCACATGGACCAGGGCATTGTTCTGCGTGATGACCTCGACGCCCTTGTCGATCAACAGGTTCTGGATGTCATTGACCTCGCGCTCATTGCCCGGAATGGCCCAGGACGAAAAGATCATCCGGTCGCCGGCAGTGAGATCGATCACCGGGTGATCGCCACGCGCGATCCGGGCAATGGCGGCGCGGGCTTCGCCCTGGCTGCCCGTGCAGATCAGCACGCACTTATTGCGCGGCACGCTGCGATAGGCGTCCTGGTCGAGCAAGGGTGGCAGGCCCTCGAGCATCCCCAATTCTTTGGCGATACCCATGATGCGGTGCAGCGAGCGCCCCGACATCACCACCTGCCTTCCGGCCTGATGCGCAGCCTTCACGATGGAAACGACACGACCGACATTGGAGGCAAAGGTGGTTACGGCCACCCGATTGGGTGACTCGGCAATAAGCGCTGCCAGCGTCGCGCCGATCTCGGCCTCGCTTGGGCTCTCGCCATCCTTCATCGCATTGGTGCTGTCGCAGACCAGCGCCAGCGGCAGAGCGTCATCGGTGCCAATGGCCTTGAAGCGCTCGACATCGGTCGGCTTGTTGACCACGGGCGTCGGATCAAGCTTCCAGTCGCCCGTATGCAGCGCCCGTCCGATTGGGGTGGTGATCAGCAGGCTGTTCGATTCTGGAATCGAATGCGCGACATTGATCGCTTCGATCGTGAACGGCCCGATTGTGAAGGGCTTGCCCGGCTCCATGATCTTGAGTTCGACATTTTCGACAATGCCGTCCCCTGCCCGCTTGGCGGCCAGCATGGCTGCAGTAAAGGCCGTGGCATAGACCGGCCTGTCAAAGACCGGCCATAGATCGAGCACGGCGCCATAATGGTCTTCGTGGGAATGGGTGAGGATCAACGCCAGCACATCGTCGGCGTTCTCTTCGAGAAATTCCGGATTGGCCATGATCAGCTCGATACCCGGCAGATCCGGTCCGCCGAAGCTGACGCCGCAATCGACAACGATCCACTTCCGCCGGTTCGCCGGGCCGAAGCCATAGGCGCCCATATTCATGCCGATTTCGCCAACGCCGCCAAGCGGAATGAAGACGAGTTCGTCCCTTTGGTTTTTAGCCATGGGTTAGTTCAGTCCTTTCGAGCGCAGCGCCGGAGCGATCATTGGTCGCCGGTCGCCTGCGCAGTTTCATTGTGGTCAGCTTCGGGCGCTGGCCGTTGCCCCAAAATGTACGTCCCCGGCGGTGATGGTGAACCGCGCGCCATCATCGTCGCGGATTACCAGCCTTCCGGCCGGATCGATCGTTTCAAAAATGCCGCGGCGCACCACGCCATCCTGGCTCACGGCCACCGGTGCCCCGATGCCCGCCGCCGATTGCCGCCACTGGTCCAAAACGGCGGGAACGCCCCTTCCGTCATCCCAGAGGCCAAATATCTCTACCCAGGCATCCGAAAGCGCCGCGAATACGTCTTCGGCGCTACGCTCTATGCCCAGGGCACGCAGGCTTGTCGCCGGATAGGGCACGCCCTCAGGCGCGGCGATGACATTGACACCGAAGCCGATGACAATGGCCTGCCGGCCCTCGGCATTCTTTTGCGCTTCCAGCAAAAGACCAGCCAGCTTGGCGCCATCGGCCAGCACGTCATTGGGCCATTTGAGCGCAATGCGCGACCGCCCATCGGCGCCGTCCGCCCCGTCTATACCGACACGGACCATGCCGCGCGGTAAAATGGTCGAGAGCGCCCGGTTCATCGCCACCCCGGCAACAAAACCCAGCGTGGCGATCAGTTCCGGCGCAGCGTCCGGCACGATCAGCAGGCTGGCCGCCAGGTTGCCCGGCGGCGAATGCCATTGCCGGCCCCGTCGTCCGCGCCCGGATGTCTGCTGCAGCGCTGCAAACCACAGGCCACCGGGATCACCGGCGGCAGCGGCATCGAGCGCCTCGCTATTGGTGGAGCCAACCGCGTCAAAACCTTCGACGCGATAGCCTGCAGCCTTTGCCCGGATACCGAGCGCGAAACTGGCCACCTAGAACAGGCTTCCCGCAGCGCTATGCGCGACATTGGCCAGCGGATTACCGACGGTGAAATAATAGGTCACCATCAGGAACACCGACACCGACATGATGATCGTCAGCTCGCGCGGCACCGCCACGAACTGGCGCACCGGCTCGTCGAAATACATCACCTTCACCACCCGCAGGTAGTAGAAGGCGCTGACTGCCGAGGCCAGCACACCAATCACGGCGAGCACGAAGAGCTGCGCCTCGATGGCGGCCAGGAACACATGCCACTTGGCAAAGAACCCGGCCAGCGGCGGCAAGCCGATCAGCGAGAACATCAGCACGGCCATGACCGCGGCCACGAAAGGCCGTGTCTGGGCCGCGCCGGCCAGTTCGTCGATCGTTTCGACATAGCCGCTTTCCGTGCGCAGCGAGAGAATGCAGGCAAAGAGCCCCACCGTCATGCCGACATAGATCGCCATATAGATCGCCACGCCTTCGACACCCATCTGGGTGCCCGATGACAGGCCGACCAAAGCGAAACCGACATGGCCGATCGATGAATAGGCAATCAGGCGCTTGATCGACTTCTGGCCGATGGCGGCGAAGGCGGCCAGCACCATAGAGGCAATCGAGAGGAAGACAATGATCTGCTGCCAGTCGCTGGTGATACCCTGGAAGGTATCACTGACCAGGCGAATCATCAGCGTCATCGCCGCAACTTTCGGTGCCGTCGCAAAGAAGGCAGTCACCGGGGTCGGCGCTCCTTCATAAACGTCGGGCGTCCACATATGGAACGGTACCGCCGAAATCTTGAAGGCAATGCCTGCAAGTAGGAACACCATGCCGAAGATCAGGCCAATGGACCGGCCTTCCACGGAAATGGCCGCGACGATCTCGCCAAGATTGGTGTGGCCGGTAAAGCCGTAAACCAGCGAAGCGCCATAGAGCAACATGCCCGAGGACAGCGCGCCGAGTACGAAATATTTGAGGCCCGCTTCGGTGGCGCGCCCATCATCACGCTTGATCGCCGCCATGACGTAGAGCGACAGCGACTGCAATTCGAGGCCGACATAGAGGCTCATCAGATCATTGGCCGAAACCATGATCATCATGCCAAGCGCCGCCAAAACGGCCAGCACGGCATATTCGTATTTGTGGACGCCGTTCTCTTCCGCATTGGAATGGGCGAGCACCAGCGACAGCGCCGCGCCGCCAATAACCAGCACCTTCATGTAGCGGGCAAAGCTGTCCACGATGAAAAGGCCATTAAAGACCACGCCATCCACCGGATGCAACACGACCAGCAGGCCCGTTGCCGCCAAGAGGCAAATGGCCAGCCAGGACACCAGCGCCGAGCGCTCCTTGTTGAGCACCACGCCAAGCATGAGCAGCACCAGGGCTCCAACTGCCATCAGCAGTTCCGGATAGGCGGGAGCCAGGCTTGCGAAATCAGTTACGTCAGAGTTCACCTTGGTCTCCTAGTGCGCAGCTGGCGCGGCGGCATGCGCAGCCTCGCCCGAAGGCTCGGCATAAGCGAGTGGGGCCTGCGCATCGGCAAGGGCCACGGCGGGGTCGAGCCCCACCGAGGTCGCATAATGGGCCACCAGATTGTCAACGGCGGCAGCGGTCGTATCGAGGATCGGCGCGGGATAGAAACCGAACACGATGATCATGACGATCAGCGGGTAAAGGATGATCTTTTCGCGCAGATTGAGATCGAGAATGGATTTGAGGCTGTCCTTGGTCAGCGCGCCGAAAATCACCCGGCGATAGAGCCAGAGCGCATAGCCGGCCGAGAAGATCACGCCGAAGGCAGCGCCGAAGGCCACCCAGGTATTGACCTGGAAGACGCCGATCATGGTGAGGAATTCACCCACAAATCCGGACGTGCCCGGCAGACCGACATTGGCCATGGTGAAAACCATGAAGGCGAAAGCGTAGCGCGGCATCCGCTCGACCAGTCCGCCATAGGCGGTGATATCGCGGGTGTGCATCCGGTCATAGATGACGCCGACGGCAAGGAACAATGCGCCAGACACCAGACCATGCGAGATCATCTGGAACATGGCGCCCTGAATGCCCAGGGCATTACCGGCAAAGATGCCCATGGTCACAAAGCCCATGTGAGCGACCGACGAATAGGCGATCAGCTTTTTGATATCGGTCTGCACCAGCGCCACCAGTGAGGTGAGGATGATGGCCGCGACCGAGAGCAGGAAGACAAAATTGGCAAACTGCGCCGAGGCATCGGGGAACATGGGCAGCGAAAAGCGCAGGAAGCCGTAGCCGCCAAGCTTGAGCAGGATCGCGGCAAGGATCACCGAGCCAGCCGTCGGCGCCTGCACGTGGGCTTCCGGCAACCAGCGATGGAACGGCCACATCGGCATTTTGACGGCCAGCGAGGCAAAGAATGCCAGCCACAGCCAGGTCTGCATCCCGACGGGGAAATCATGGGTGAGCAGCACGGTAATGTCGGTGGTGCCGGCATTCCAATACATGCCCATCATCGCCAGCAGCATCAGCACCGAGCCGGTGAAGGTATAGAAAAAGAACTTGTAGCTGGCCTGGATACGCGCCGCGCCACCCCAGATACCGATGATCAGGAACATCGGCAGCAGCGTGCCTTCAAAGAAGACATAGAACATGGCCAGATCGAGCGTGGTGAACACGCCGATCATCAGCGTCTCGAGCACGAGGAAGACGATCATGTATTCCTTGACGCGCTTGTCGACGTCCCAGCTGGCGAGGATCGCAGCGGGCATCAGCAGCGCCGTCAGCACCACGAACAGCACCGAAATGCCGTCGACGCCGACGCGATAGCCAATGGAATCCCCGATCCAGTTCATGTTGACCACGAACTGGAAGCCCGGATTGGACGCATCAAAGCTCTGCCACAGGGCCAGCGAGAGCACGAAGACGATCACGGTGATCGCCAGCGTCATCCAGCGGATGGCGTCGAGCGCCGTCTTTGGCACGAACAGCAGGATCGCCGCGCCGACAATCGGCAGGAAAGTGATGATGCTGAGGATAGAGTTCGAGAAGGTCATCAGATCAGTCCCCCGGACAGAATGGCCCAGGTCAACAGCGCCGCAATGCCGATGAGCATGGCGAAGGCATAGTGATAGAGATAGCCGGACTGCAACTTGACCACCCAGCCGGTGACATTCTGTACGCGACGGCCAAGGCCCTCGGTGATCTTGCCGTCCACCAGCCAGTCATCAAAACCCTTCCAGATGGCATTGCCGATCCAGAGCGCAGGCTTGACGAAAATGGCGTTGTACAGCTCATCGAAATACCACTTGTTGAGCAGGAACTTGTAGAGACCGGGATTGGTCGCAGCCAGGCGAGCCGGAAGCTCGGGGCGGCGGATATACATGATATAGGCGGCGACAAAGCCGATGATCATGGCAAAGGTCGCGCTCCACTTCACCCAGAGCGGCACATGGTGCGCGTCTTCAATGATCTGGTGATCGACATAGATCGAGCCGGCGAAGAAGTGTTCGATATGCTCCACGTCGTGGAAGAACATGCCATAGAACACCACGCCCGCCAGCACTGCGCCAACGGCCAATACATAAAGCGGGATCAGCATGACATTGGGCGATTCATGCGCATTGTCATAGGCCGAGCCGTGATGGCCATGGTGACCGTGATCGTCAGCATTGCTGTCGTCGAGCGGTTCGTCATGGCTTTCAAGCGCCGCGTGTGCCGGGTCCGGATGCGGACCTTCGCCATGGTGCTGCGCATCGCGCGGCGAGCCATGGAAGGTCAGGTGCACCAGACGCCAGGAATAGAAGCTGGTGAACAGCGCCGCGATGACCAGCAGCCAGAAGGCCAGCGAGCCAACATTGCCACCGAACGCATAGGCGCTTTCGATGATCGCGTCCTTTGAGAAGAAGCCGGCAAAGCCAAAATTCGTCCCCGGAATGCCCACGCCGGTCAGCGCCAGCGTGCCGATCAGCATCATCGCATAGGTGATGGGGATCTTCTTGCGCAGCCCGCCCATGTTCCGCATGTCCTGCTCATGGTGCATCGCATGGATGACAGCGCCGGCGCCAAGGAACAACAGCGCCTTGAAGCAGGCGTGGGTAAAGAGATGGAAGACGCCGGCTGAATAGGCACCCGTCCCCAAAGCCACGAACATGTAGCCGAGCTGCGAACAGGTCGAATAGGCGATGACGCGCTTGATGTCGTTCTGCACCAGGCCGACCGTCGCCGCAAAGAATGCGGTGATAGCGCCGATGACGATAACGACGGTCAGGGCGAAGGGCGAAGTTTCAAACAGCGGCGACAGGCGCGCCACCATGAAGACGCCAGCCGTCACCATGGTCGCAGCATGGATGAGCGCCGACACGGGCGTCGGGCCTTCCATGGCGTCCGGCAGCCAGGTGTGGAGCAGGAACTGCGCCGACTTGCCCATGGCGCCCATGAACAGCAGCAGGCAGATGACAGTCATCGCGTCGAGTTCCCAGGACAGGAACTGGATCACCGGCAAGCCGGTTTCGGCGAAGCCATCAGCGGCCTGGAAAGCGCCGTCGAAGTCGATATGGCCCAGCACCATGAAGGCGCCAAAAATGCCAAGCGCGAAGCCAAAATCACCGACACGGTTGACGATGAAGGCCTTCATTGCGGCAGCGGTGGCCGAGGGCCGCGTGTACCAGAAGCCGATGAGCAGATAGGAGGCGAGACCCACCCCTTCCCAACCGAAGAACATCTGCAGGAAGTTGTCGGCGGTCACCAGCATCAGCATGGCGAACGTAAAGAGCGAGAGATAGGCAAAGAAGCGCGACCGGTGCGGATCCTCTGCCATGTAGCCGATGGAATAGATGTGCACGAGAGCGGACACGGTGTTGACCACCACCAGCATGATCGCGGTCAGCGTGTCGACGCGCAGGACCCAGCGCAGGTCCATGTCGCCGACCTGAATCCAGCGCATGACCTCGACCTTGACCACAGCCGCATGGCCATCGCCGACGGCGCCCACAAGCCCGTCGCCAAAGGCAACCGGAATGAACACAACCCAGCTCAGCACGGCGGCAATAATCAGCAGCCCGGTGGTGATGAACTCGCTCGGACGGTGTCCGATAGTGCGGCCCAGCAGCCCTGCAACAAGCGCCCCGATAAGGGGCAGAAATACAATCGCTTGAATGATCATAGCGGGTGCTCTCAGCCCTTCATCATATTGACGTCTTCAACCGCGATGGAGCCGCGATTGCGATAGAAAATAACCAGGATGGCGAGGCCAATGGCCGCCTCGGCAGCGGCCACGGTCAGGATCATCAGCGCAAAGATCTGACCCTGCAGGTCATTGAGATGCGCGCTGAAGGCCACGAGGTTGAGATTGACGGCAAGCAGGATCAGCTCAACCGACATCAGGATAACGATGATGTTCTTGCGGTTGAGAAAGATGCCGAACACGCCAAGCGTGAACAGAATTGCCGCGACGGTCAGGTAGTGACCAAGCCCGATTTCCAAGCCCATAATGCCCCCTATAGCCCCTGCCCGCTTTGAACTTTGACGATCTTGAGCGTATCGCCCGGCTGACGCGCCACCTGGTCCACCGGGTTCTGCCGCTTGGCATTCGGCTTGTGACGCAGCGTCAGCACGATGGCGCCGATCATGGCCACCAGCAGCACGGCCGCAGCACCCTGGAACAGGAAGACATAGCGTGTGTACAGCACCTGGCCGATGGCGCGGGTATTGTCGATGGTCGCATCAATCGGCAGACCGGAACTGCCCGCAGCTTCAGGCGAAATCACAAACGTCCCCGCCACCAGCAGCAGTTCAAGCAGCAGGATGACACCGACGACGAGACCGATAGGCGCATATTGCAGCAGGCCCTGGCGCATCTGCGCGACATCGACGTCGAGCATCATCACGACGAAGAGGAACAAAACCGCCACAGCGCCGACATAGACCACGATCAGGATCAGCGCGAGGAACTCTGCCCCGGCGATCATGAAGAGGCCTGCGGCGTTCACGAAGGTCAGGATCAGGAACAGCACCGAATGCACCGGATTGCGCGAGGCGATGACCATGAAGGCCGACGCCACGGCAATGGCCGAGAACACATAGAAGAAGAACAATGGAAGGGTCATATGCTCTTCCCTCTCAACGGTAAGGCGCGTCAGCGGAGAGGTTCGCCGCGATTTCGCGCTCCCACCGGTCGCCATTGGCCAGGAGCTTCTCTTTAGAGAAATAGAGCTCCTCGCGCGTTTCAGTTGCGAATTCGAAATTCGGGCCTTCGACAATGGCATCCACCGGGCAGGCTTCCTGGCAGAAGCCGCAATAGATGCACTTCACCATGTCGATGTCATAGCGCACCGTACGGCGCGTACCGTCATTCTGGCGCGGGCCGGCCTCGATAGTGATGGCCTGGGCCGGGCAGATGGCCTCGCAGAGCTTGCAGGCAATGCAGCGCTCTTCGCCATTGGGATAGCGGCGCAAGGCGTGCTCCCCGCGGAAGCGCGGCGACACCGGACCCTTTTCAAAGGGGTAATTCACCGTCGGCTTGGGCGAAAAGAAATAGCGCATGGCCAGGAAAAAGGCCGAAACGAATTCGCGCAGCAGCAGCGTATTGACGAGTTGGGCAGCGCGCATCAGGCAATCCCTCCGTGCCAGCCCCAGCCAGTCAGCTGAAGCACAAAGGCAACGATAACAACCATGATCAGCGAAATGGGCAGGAAGACCTTCCAGCCGATCCGCATGAGCTGGTCATAGCGGTAACGGGGCACAATGGCCTTGGCCATGGCGATCATGAAGAACACCGCCGTCACCTTGATGAAGAACCAGATGACGCCCGGAATCCAGGTAAAGGGCGGCAGGTCGATGGGCGAAGCCCAACCTCCAAGGAAGAGGATGGTGGTCATGGCGCACATCAGCAGGATCGAGATGTACTCGCCCAGCATGAAGAGCAGGTAGGGCGTCGCCGAATACTCGGTCATGAAGCCGGCCACCAACTCGGATTCGCCCTCCGCCATGTCGAATGGCGGGCGGTTCGTCTCGGCCAGGGCCGAAATGTAGAAGATGACGAACATCGGGAACAGCGGCAGCCAGAACCAGTTGAGGAAGCTCAGCCACGGCACGCCGAGGGAATGCGCCAGACCCATTTCGGTCTGCGCAATCACGATCTCATTGAGGTTCAGCGAACCCACGCAGAGCAGAACCGTGATGATGACGAGGCCAATGGAGACTTCATAGGAGACCATCTGCGCCGCAGCGCGCAGCGAGCCGAAGAAGGGATATTTCGAGTTCGAGGCCCAGCCGCCGATGATGACGCCATAGACGCCCAGCGAGGAAATACCGAGCAGGTAAAGAATACCCACATTGATATTGGCCATGGCCCAGCCATTATCCACCGGCACAACGGCCCAGCCGGCGAGAGCCAGCGTTGCGGTGATCAGTGGCGCCAGCAGGAACAGCACCTTGTCGGCGCCCGCCGGAATGATGGCTTCCTTGAAGACAAATTTCAGCAGGTCGGCAAAGCTCTGCAGCAGGCCGAAGGGCCCGACCACATTGGGACCGCGACGCATCTGCACGGCCGCCCACACCTTGCGGTCACCCAGCAGGATGAAGGCGGTGAAGATCAGCAGGCCAACCAGCAGCGCCAGTGCCTTGTAGACAAAGCCGATTTCCGTGCCCCAGCCGAGGAACGGGATGCCGAGCAGGTAATTGAGAGCAGCGTTGATAAAGTCCATTGTGCTCCCCTACTCCGCAGCCTGCCGCAGCCCGGCAGCCATTGCGGCGCATTCGCCCATGACAGCCGAGGCCCGCGCAATCGGATTGCTGAGATAGAAATCGGAAACCGCCGACCCATAAGGCGCCGACTTGGTCTTGATCGCAGCCTTGCCGAGCTTGGCCACATCCGCCGCCGAACCCGGCGCGATCTGGTCGATGCGCGCCAGATGCGGGAATTCGGCATAGATCGCGGCGCGCAACTGCGTCAGAGAATTGAATGGCAGCGGCTGGCCGATAGCGCCCGAAAGCGCGCGGATGATCGCCCAGTCTTCCTTGGCCTCGCCCGGCGGGAACACGGCGCGGTTGGTCACCTGCACCCGGCCCTCTGTATTCACGTAAGTGCCCGACTTTTCGGTATAGGTCGCGCCCGGCAAGATGACGTCAGCGCGGTGTGCGCCCTTGTCGCCATGGCTGCCGATATAGACGACGAACGCTTTGCCCATGGCCGACATGTCATACTCGTCGGCGCCCAACAGGAAGAGAACATCGAGCTCACCCTTGCCGGCGAGAGCAATCTGATCAGCCGAGCAGACGCCACCGTCATGCGGCACGAAACCGATATCCATGCCACCGACGCGGCTGGCCGCATTGTGCAGCATGGCAAAGCCGTTCCAGCCTTCAGCCACATTGGCGCCGGAAGCGAGCTTTGCCGCGAGAGCGATAGTATCGCGCCCGGCTTGCTTGCCCAGCGTCGCGTGCGACACAGCGGCCTCGCCTACGATGATCAGCGGACGCTGCGCCTTGGCAAGGTCGTCTGCAAACGTGCCCTTGCCCGCAGCCAGTTCAGCCAGGCTTTCAAAACCCTCGCCGAGATAGGTATAGTCATAGGTCAGGTCGGCCTGCTGGCCGATAACGGCAATCGGCAGGCCCTTGGCGCGCCAGGTCTTGCGGATACGGGCGTTCAGCACCGAAGCCTCAAGACGCGGATTAGCGCCGATGATCAGGATGGCGTCAGCCTCTTCAATCCCGGCAATGGTCGGGTTGAAGAGATAGGCCGAGCGCGGCATGGAGGGGTCAATGCCCGACATGGCCGGACGCACATCCGTCATGCCCGACCCGATCGAGGTCAGCATGGCCTTGAGCGCATACATTTCTTCGACAGCCGCGAGGTCACCTGCAATGGCGCCGACCTTGTTGCCCCCCTTCTTGATCCGTGCAGCGACAGTGGCCAATGCCTCATCCCATGTCGCCGGCTGCAGCTTGCCGCCCTTGCGCACATAGGGGCGGTCGAGCCGCTGGCTCTTGAGACCATCCCAGACGAAACGGGTCTTGTCAGAAATCCACTCTTCATTGATGGCTTCGTTGATGCGCGGCAGAATGCGCATCACTTCGCGGCCACGGCTGTCGACGCGGATGGCCGAGCCCACGGCGTCCATGACGTCCACGCTCTCGGTCTTGGTCAATTCCCATGGACGGGCATTGAACGCATAGGGTTTTGAGGTCAGCGCGCCGACCGGGCAGAGATCGATGACATTGCCCTGCAGCTCGCTCGACAGCGCCTTTTCGAGATAGGTTGTGATCTCGGCGTCTTCGCCGCGACCCAGCAGGCCCATTTCGGAAATGCCGGCCACTTCGGTGGTGAAGCGAACGCAGCGCGTGCAGTGAATGCAGCGGTTCATCGAGGTCTTGACCAGCGGGCCAATATATTTGTCCTCAACGGCGCGCTTGTTCTCGGCAAAGCGGTTCTTGTCCACGCCATAGGCCATGGCCTGGTCTTGCAGATCGCATTCGCCGCCCTGATCGCAGATCGGGCAATCGAGCGGATGGTTGATCAGCAGGAATTCCATCACGCCTTCGCGGGCCTTCTTGACCATCGGCGTATTGGTGAACATCTCGGGCGGCTCGCCATTCGGGCCGGGCCGCAGATCCTTGACCGCCATGGCGCACGAAGCCTGCGGCTTTGGCGGGCCACCCTTCACCTCGACCAGGCACATGCGGCAATTGCCGGCCACCGACAGGCGCTCATGGTAGCAGAAGCGGGGAATCTCCGCGCCCGCCGCCTCGGCGGCCTGCATCAGCGTGTAGTGATCAGGAACTTCGACGAGCTGGCCGTCGACCTTGATGGAAGCCATTGCTCTACTCCGCAGCGATGGACGGAACGGCGCCGTCGCTGGTGGATGAATAGGTATATTGGTCGATCCGCTCTTCGATGACGTGGCGGAAATTGCGGATCAGGCCCTGGATCGGCCAGGCAGCAGCGTCACCCAGCGCACAGATGGTGTGGCCCTCGATCTGCTTGGTCACCTCGAACAACATGTCGATTTCGCGCTTCTGGGCGCGGCCTTCGACCATGCGCTCCATGACGCGCATCATCCAGCCAGTGCCTTCACGGCATGGCGTGCACTGGCCGCAGCTCTCGTGCTTGTAGAAGGCCGAGAGGCGCCAGATGGCCTTGATGATGTCGGTCTGCTTGTCCATCACGATGATGGCGGCAGTGCCCAGCGACGAACCAACTTCACGCAGCCCGTCAAAATCGACGATGGCGTTCTGGATCTTCTCGCCCGGTACGCAGGGCACCGAAGCCCCACCCGGAATGACGGCCAGCAAATTATCCCAGCCGCCGCGAATACCGCCGCAATGCTTTTCGATAATGTCCTTGAAGCTTTCGCCCATGGCTTCTTCGAAGGTCGCCGGCTTGTTCACATGCCCCGACACGCACATCAGCTTGGTGCCGGTATTATTGGCCCGGCCGATAGAGGCAAACCACGCGCCCGAGCGGCGCAGGATCTCCGGCACAACGGCGATGGATTCGACATTGTTGACGGTGGTGGGATTGCCATAGACGCCCATGCCCGCCGGGAATGGCGGCTTGAGGCGCGGCTGGCCCTTCTTGCCTTCCAGCGATTCCATCAGCGCGGTTTCTTCGCCGCAGATGTAAGCGCCGGCGCCGTGATGGACGATAATGTCCAGGTCCCAGCCGTGGATATTGTCCTTGCCGATCAGCTTGGCGTCATAGGCTTCCTGGACGGCATGTTCGAGATGCTGCCGCTCACGGATGAATTCGCCGCGCACATAGATGAAGGCCAGATGCGCATCCATGGCGCGGGCTGCCAACAGGCACCCTTCGACCAGATGGTGCGGGTCATGGCGCAGGATTTCGCGATCCTTGCAGGTGCCGGGCTCGGATTCGTCGGCATTGACCAGCAGGTAATGCGGACGGCCATCATTGACCTTGGGCATGAAGGTCCATTTCAGCGCCGTCGGGAAACCCGCGCCGCCGCGGCCACGCAGGCCCGAGGCCTTCACCTCATTGGTGATCCAGTCACGCCCGGAATCAATGAATTCCTTGGTGCTGACCCAGGCGCCGCGTTCCCGCGCGCCAGCCAGCGTCCAGTCGTGACGACCGTAAAGATTGGTGAAAATGCGATCCTTGTCAGCGAGCATGATCAGCTTTCCGCTTCAACAGATAGGAGAACCAGACGGCAACACCGAGCGCAGCGCCCAGAACCGACGGCAGAAATTCCGGCACGGAGAGGCTGGCAAACGAGGTGACAGCTGTGAGGATGGCAATGGACATCACCACGAGACCGACACCAATGAGCCACTCGACTGCGCCCAATGTGCCAAAGTCGATTTTACGATCGGCCATTTAGCGCGGGTCCTTTCCGAATACCTTGCGATATTCTTCAACGCCGCCCCTGGCGAGTGCCTCGGCTTGCTTGACCCACTGGTCGCGCGCCACGCGGCCCTTGAAATTGAGCACAGCATCAACCCGCGCGATATCGGCATCGGTGAAGCCGGCGATCTGGTCATACCGGGTGATGCCCAGCGCATTCAGACGGCCTTCCAGCGTCGGGCCGACGCCAGAAATCAGCTTGAGGTCATCAGCCGCGCCAGCGGGACGCTCGAACAGCGGCGCGCCGCCCTTCTCTGCCGTTGGTGAGGCCTCTGCGGCCTTGGCAGGCTTTGCGCGTGAGGATGTGGATGTCTTCTTGACGCTTGCAGACGTGCCATCGGCAGCAGGCTCGGCTTTCTTGGCCTTGCCAACAGCCTTGCCGCCATCAACCTTGCCGCCTTCGACTTCCGCGCCAACGGCGTTTTCGCGCATGGCCTTGTTGGGTTCGCCATCGGCCTTGGCAGCCGCGTCAGCCTTTTTGCGCTCCGCCTCCGCCTTGGCGGTGCTCACCTTGGCTGTCTTGGGAGTACCCTTGATGGCCGGAGCATTTTCTTCCGCGACATCGCGCGGCTTGCCTGCCGTCGTCGGCGCAGGGGATGGCGCCGCACTGGCGGCAGCGGGTGCCGCGGGCGCGTCCGGCGCCGGAGGCGGCACGAACTTTTCGCGCTTGGCCGTGGGCTTTTCCAGCAGCGTTGTCTGGCCGCCTTCAGCGCCGCCAAAGCTGCGGTCAATCTGCGGACCTGGCTTGATGCTGTCGCCCTTACCAGCCGCAAAAGCGTCGATGATCTCGCCCATGCGCTCGCTGGTCAGGTCTTCATAGGTGTCGTGGAAAATCGCCACCATGGGTGCGTTGACACAGGCACCCAGACACTCGACTTCTTCCCAGCTCAGCGTGCCATCGGCATTGGTGTGGTGCGGCTCGGGATGAATCTTGCTCTTGCAGACATCGATCAGGCCTTCGGCCCCGCGCAACATGCAGGGCGTTGTGCCGCAAACCTGGACATGCGCACGCGTTCCCACCGGCTGCAGCTGGAACTGCGTGTAGAATGTCGCCACTTCAAGCACGCGGATATAGGGCATACCCAACATGCTGGCGATGGACTCAATCGTGGCGCGGCTGACCCACCCATCCTGATCCTGCGCGCGCATCAGCAGCGGAATAACCGCAGACTGCTGCCGGCCGGCGGGATAAAGCGCGATGCGCTTTTCAGCCCACTTCTGGTTTTCTTCATTGAAAGCGAACTGTGCCGGCTGAACCGACTCATCCGCAAGGCGACGCGCAACCATCAGCGATCAACCTCTCCGAACACGATATCCAGCGAACCAAGAATGGCCGCCACGTCAGCCAGCATATGGCCACGACACAGTTGATCCATGGCGCTCAGATGAGCAAAGCCTGGAGCGCGAATCTTGCAGCGATAGGGCTTGTTGGTGCCATCGGACACCAGATAGACCCCGAACTCGCCCTTGGGGGCTTCGACCGCGGCATAGACCTCGCCGGCCGGCACCTTGTAGCCCTCGGTATAGAGCTTGAAGTGGTGGATGAGCGCCTCCATGGACTGCTTCATCTCGCCGCGCTTGGGCGGCACCACCTTGCCATCGACCGATGACACCGGACCCTTGCCGTCCGGCGCATTCAGCTTCTCGACACATTGCCGCATGATGTTGTTGGCCTGGCGCATTTCTTCCATGCGGACCAGGTAGCGGTCATAGCAGTCGCCGTTCGAGCCGGTCGGGATGTCGAAATCCATCTCGGCATAGCATTCATAGGGCTGACTCTTGCGCAGGTCCCAGGCCCCACCCGACCCGCGCACCATGACGCCCGAAAAACCCCTGCCCCAGGCTTCTTCCAGCGACACCACACCGATATCGACATTACGCTGCTTGAAAATGCGATTGCCCGTCAGCAGCTTGTCGATGTCGTCGAGCGCCTTGGGAAACTCGGCGCAGAACACGCCGATATCGTCGATCAGCGCCTGCGGCAGATCCTGGTGCACACCACCGGGACGGAAATAGGCCGCGTGCATACGCGCGCCCGAAGCGCGCTCATAAAACACCATCAGCTTTTCGCGCTGCTCAAAGCCCCAGAGCGGCGGCGTCAGCGCACCGATATCCATGGCCTGCGTCGTCACGTTCATCAGATGCGCGAGCAGACGCCCGATTTCCGAATAGAGCACGCGGATCAGCTGGCCCCGGCGTGGCACTTCGATATCGAGAAGCTTTTCCACCGCTAGCGCAAAGGCGTGTTCCTGGTTCATCGGCGCCACATAGTCGAGGCGGTCGAAATAGGGCACGGCCTGCAGATAGGTCTTGTGCTCGATCAGCTTTTCGGTGCCGCGATGCAACAGGCCGATATGGGGATCGACCCGCTCAACCAGCTCCCCGTCAAGCTCCAGAATCAGGCGCAGAACGCCGTGTGCCGAAGGGTGAACCGGGCCGAAATTGATGGTGAAATTGCGGACTTCGACCTCAGACATCAGTTCTTCGCCTTCTCGTCGCCGGGCAGCACATAATCGGTGCCTTCCCAGGGCGACAAATAATCGAACGAGCGGAATTCCTGGGCCAGCGTCACCGGCTCATAGACGACGCGCTTGCGCTCTTCGTCGTAGCGGACTTCGACAAACCCGGTCAGGGGAAAATCCTTGCGCAAAGGATGACCATCAAAGCCGTAGTCCGTGAGGATACGGCGCAGATCGGGGTGACCCGAAAACAGCACGCCATAAAGGTCGTAAGTCTCGCGCTCGAACCAGTTTGCGCCCGGGAATACATCAGTGATCGACTGCACCGGCGTCACGTCATTGGCTTCGAGCTTGACGCGAACCCGCTGGTTCAGGTGCGGGCTGAGCAGGTGATAGACCACGTCAAAACGACGCTCGCGCGCCGGATAATCCGCGCCGCAAACGTCCACAAAGCTGATGAACCGGCATTTCGGATCGTCGCGCAGGAAGGTGACAACCGGCACAATCGAATCGGCTTCCACCGAAATCGTCAGTTCACCAAAGGCGACGTCGAAACCGACAACCGACGACCCGAGTGCGGAAGCAATATGCTCCCCAAGCGCCTGGAGTGGCTGGACTGCAAGAGTTTCATCCATGGCCGCGCCCTACCGTTCGATCGTACCGTCGCGGCGAATCTTCTTTTGCAGCAACAGAATGCCGTAAAGAAGCGCTTCGGCGGTCGGCGGGCAGCCAGGAACATAGACGTCCACCGGCAACACGCGATCACAGCCGCGCACCACGGAATAGGAATAGTGGTAGTAGCCGCCGCCATTGGCGCAGCTGCCCATGGAGATGACGTAGCGGGGCTCCGGCATCTGGTCGTAAACCTTGCGCAAGGCCGGCGCCATCTTGTTGGTCAGCGTGCCCGCAACGATCAGCACGTCGGACTGGCGGGGCGAAGCGCGCGGCGCCGTGCCAAAGCGCTCAACGTCATAGCGCGGCATCGACATCTGCATCATTTCCACGGCGCAACAGGCCAGGCCCGTCTGCATCCACATCAGCGAACCCGTACGGGCCCAGGTGATGAGTTGCGACACGGTGGTGACCAGAAAGCCCTTATCGGCCAGCTCGTCATTGACGCCGGTAAAGAACGGGTCATTGGCGCCGAAAGGCTTGCCGGTTGCCGGATCAAGCGCCCCGGTCGGACGCGGGGTAACCAGCGTGGTATTGGCCTGGGTCAATCCCATTCCAGAGCTCCCTTACGCCATTCATAGATAAAGCCGATGGTCAGCACGCCGAGGAAGATCATCATCGACCAGAATCCGAACCAGCCCACATCCCGGAAGGCCACGGCCCATGGGAAGAGGAAGGCCACTTCCAGATCGAAAATGATGAACAGGATCGACACCAGATAGAATCGGACATCGACTTTCATGCGCGCATCGTCGAAGGCCTCAAAGCCGGCTTCGAATGCCGAAACCTTTTCAGGATCCGGACGCTTCACCGACACCAGGAAGGGCGCGGCCATCAGGGCTATGCCAATAATGGCAGCTAACCCGATGAACAAGACAATGGGCAGGTAATCGCTGAGCAAATCAGTCATGCGGCAGCCTAAGGTTCGAGCCGGCGGAAGCGGCCGGGACGCACGCGGGAATCACAAGCAATTGGGGCAAGCGAACCGACGTGCAATTTATGCCGAACGGCTTAGACCTTCCCCTAACCGGTTTCAAGGGAAAGAAAATATGATTAGAATAATCAAGTAATATTGCCGCGCCCTGAACGTCAGCTTTGCGGCACAAAGTCCGATTTCAGGCATTTGTTGCGCGATCCGGCGCCGCAACAAAATCGGGCACAAAAAACAAAAGCCCCGCCGGAGCGGGGCCTGTCCAACCAAAACGGCGAACCGTGCCCGGTTCGCCGCATTGGGTTGCAAGATAGTGCGTCGCCGGGGAAACCCCGACAACGACCAAATCTTAGAAGTGGTAGAAAACGCCGACGGTTGCCTTGGCGGATTCAAAGAACTGGTCACCAGCAACGTTAGTGAAGTCGCCCTGACCAACCAGTTCACCGCGAACGGTGATGGCATCGTTGACAGCGAATTCAACGCCACCGCCGAGCTGGTAGACACCAACGGTGCCGGCAGCCTGGCTCTGAACGCCAACACCACCGATGGCGTAAACCATCGCTGCGTCGGTCACGATGGCACCAACGCGGAGGTTCGCGAAGAACTCCGAAGTGGTGGTCACGTTGTTCCACAGGTAGTCGCCGGTCACTTCAACGCCGAGCAGCATCGGGTCGACGGGGATGAAGTTCACACCGACGGCACCGCCGACAACACCCGAAGTGGTCGAAACGGCCTGGTTACCGTAGTTAGCAGTACCGGTGAACTGGCCACCGACGCGAACGCCTGCATAGAGGCCTTCCCAGTCAAAACCAGCAGATTCATAGATCGGCTGGGGGGTCGTCGGGATGATGAGGTCAGCAGCAACCGCACCAGAAGAGATAACAGCCGCGGCCGCAACGCCGAGGGCCAAAGAACGTACAAACATGTCTTGCACTCCCATTAGAGTTAACCGTAGTCGGATCGATAAATGCCTCACGGGTGTAAGGCTGACAAGTCCGTACCAACCAAAATCAGGTGGTGCGGATAAGATAAGGTGACCATTTGAGGGTCGGTGTTGCACGAACGCCGCGCATTTGGTTCAATTTGATACAAAGTCTACTTTTCGGCGTCCTTTATGTGGCAAACATGTGGCCAAACTTTGGCCCGGACACCCCGTTTTGCCTTAGTCAGAATCGATTTCCTCCTTTGCCTATAAGTCGGCTCCGGAAAGCGTCAGGTTCTGGAATCACTAGAAGTGGAAATTTGCTCCCAGGGTGATCTGATCCTTGGCATTTCCCCCTTCTACGGGAAATCCGTGAAGATACTGCGCACGGACGGACATGGAATCGGTCACCGCCAGTTCGACGCCGCCGCCGAGCAGCACATCCTGCTCTGCCGGTGGCCCAAGATCGATGCCATAGCCGCCAGCCGCGTAGACGACCACGTCATCCGTTACGACCAGACCAGCCCGGCCGAGCAATTGCCCGTAGCTGGTATTGCCTGCGCCGCCGGCCAGGCCCTGCACCGCCACTTCAGCGCCGAGCAGATAGAAATCGAACTGGGCGTTCACGCCGGCCTGGGCGCCAAGTCCCCATTGCGCGCCGCCTGCAGCGCTGTTTTGCACGCCGCCATATATGCCGGCGTAAAACCCGGTCCAGTCAAAGCCCGCTTCCTCATAAATCGGCATCGCCGCTGGTGTGGAAGTCGGCACCGAAATCATGTCGGCCGCTGCAACGCCGCCGGCAGAGGCCGAGGCCGCCACAAGGGCAAGAGCCAGTTTGCTGGATAGCTTCATCGCTGTTCTCCATGCTTGTCGCATCAGGTGACAGCAGAACGCCGCCCCATGGCCCCAGTTCCGGGCATGAAAAAGGGCGGCGTGAGCATGGAAACTCACACCGCCCGGCCGGCAAACGCAGAATTAAGTTCTTGTTTTAAAACGAAATTTTAGGACACAGAACCGGAAACCGGCAGGGGCGCACGCTCAAGCTAAGCGTTGCCATTCTGCAACAATCCGCCCCGGTTGCACTTAGAGAAGCCCAACCAGCACCGGTTCTGCCCGATAATGCTCGGGAAAAATCCGCTCAAGCGCGGCAATTTTGGGCAGGTCGTGGATCACGATATAGGGCCATTCCGGATTGAGGGTCAGAAAATCCTGATGATATTGCTCGGCCGGATAAAAGGCCTTGAAGGGTTCGAGTGTGGTCACGAGGGGGCCTTCGAACAATCCGGTCTGGTCAAGCTGGGCAATATAGGCCCGCGCCGTCTCTTCCTGGCCGGGGCTCTGGGGGAAAATCGTAGACCGATATTGCGTGCCGCGATCTGGCCCCTGGAAATTCAGCTGTGTAGGGTTATGCGCCACCGAAAAGTAGATGTGCAGTAAGTCGCCAAAGCTCACCACGCTCGGATCATAAGTGATCTCGACACTTTCAGCGTGGCCGGTATCGCCGCGATTGGTGCGCTCATATTGCGCGGTTTCTGCAGAGCCGCCGGAATAGCCGGACACCGCGTTCTTCACGCCTTTGACCCGCTGGAACACCCCCTGCACGCCCCAGAAGCAGCCACCGGCGAAAACAGCCACGGCGGTGTCGCCTGCCTCCACCAGATCTGCATCGGGCGGCGGAATTTCCACTGGCGCCTCCTGGCCAAAGGCCGGACGCGGCAGGAAGGGTAAGGTCAGGACCGGCAACGCCGCCAACCCGACAAGGAAATGGCGGCGACTATTATTGGTTGGGGCAATGGTCTTGGCGGGCATGGTGCAACCTCGTTCGCTGAATTCGCATCAGCAGATACGGCGACAATGCCGCCAAAGTTACACAAGGTCACCGATGTAACGGCGAAATGAACGCTCATGGAGGAAGCGGTGGACCAAGCGTCCATTCGTCTTGCGTCCATCCCCCGCCCGCTCACGGCGCTTCCCTTGATCCATGACAATGTCCGCGCCCGCCAAAGATGAAACATTGGGAACAAGACAGGAAAAGGAGAACGCCATGAGCAAGAAATTTGAGACGAAAATCGCCCTGGTCACCGGGGCCGCCTCCGGTATTGGCGAAGCCGTGGCGCTGAAACTGGCCCATGAGGGGGCCAAGGTCGTCGTGGCCGACATGGACGCGTCAGGCGCTGAGCGCGTGGTTCGGGCCATTCAGCAGGCGGGTGGTCAGGCATCACCGTTCGAGCTGAACGTCGCCGACCCGATGGAAGTCGAGGCGATGGTCGCGTTTGCCGAGCGCACCTATGGCGCCTTGCACCTGGCCGTCAACAATGCCGGTATTGGCGGCCCCAGCGCGCCCATGGCCGACTATCCACTCGATGGCTGGCAGCATGTGATCGACGTCAATCTCAACTCGGTCTTCTTCAGCACCAAATATGAGCTGGCCGCGATGTTGCGCGCTGGCGGCGGTGCCATCGTCAATATGGCGTCGATTCTGGGATCGGTCGGCATGGCCAATTCATCGGCCTATGTCGCGGCCAAGCATGGCGTGCTTGGGCTGACCAAGGCGGCGGCCATCGAATATGCGGCGAAGGGCATCCGCATCAATGCGGTGGGGCCGGGCTTCATCGATACCCCACTGCTTTCGAAGAATCTCGATCCGGCAACACTGGGCGCCATTGCCGCCATGCACCCGGTCGGACGCCTCGGGCGCTCCGAGGAAGTGGGCGCGCTGACCTGCTTCCTGCTGTCTGACGAAGCCTCGTTTATCACCGGCAGCTACCATCTGGTCGATGGGGGCTATGTGGCCCAATAAGATGTCTTGGCCGGCGGAGGATTCACATGCGTGAATACACAATAGCCGCGTCACGGCGAAACGAGTTGGGAAGCCTGGCCTCGGTCCGCGCTGGCTCCGTTGAGCTCGACACGTCGGTGGACGGGCGCGACGACGCATTCAACCCGGTCGAACTGCTATTGGCTTCGCTTGCCGCCTGCATGATCAAGGGCGTCGAGCGAAGCGCCCCGATGCTCAACTTCGCTTTCCAGTCCGTCAGCGTCCAACTCAAGGCGGTGCGTCAGGACGCGCCACCGCGCTTGCTGTCGATCGAATATGAACTGATCATCGAGACTGACGAGCCCGCGCGCCGCATCGAGCTCCTCCACACCAATGTGCGCAAATATGGCACCATCTCCAATACGCTCGCCCTGGCCGTGCCCGTGACGGGCATTTGCCGGGCTCGAACCTGATCGGACTGAAAGACTGCAGGCGCTGGGGTCTGGTCCGGTAAAATCTGGGGTATAAGCAGCCAAGCCGTGGGCACCAATAATGCGGCCACCAACCTGGAATTTCGCGATTTTATCTGAATGAGAAGAAATGGCGCGAGAGACGGGGCTCGAACCCGCGACCTCCGGCGTGACAGGCCGGCGCTCTAACCAACTGAGCTACTCCCGCAGCAGCGAACGTGTTGTTCACGCAACGTGGCGTCCGTGTAGCGGGCGCCTCAGGGGAAGTCAAGCACCCTGCCCGCATTCATTTCACAAATCGCGACATCAGCCGCAACTGTGGATAACTTTTCCAAATCAAACACAAAGCGGAAAAAGCTAAAGCGGAAAACTAAGATTTCCGGAGAGCGTCCACCTCTCGAAATGACTGGTGGGCGATGACGGACTCGAACCGCCGACATCCTCGGTGTAAACGAGGCGCTCTACCAACTGAGCTAATCGCCCGCGCTGTCATTGAGTGCAGGAACGGCGCCCTGATTAGGGTGCCCGCCTCCGCCCGTCAACAGGCTTTTGCGGAAATGAAATCGGCCCCGGCGTTGACGCGCGGGGCCGGTTGCCATTCAGGCGAAGGCGCGGTCTTAGTTGATCGCGTCCTTGAGGCCCTTGCCAGGCTTGAACTTTGCCTGATTGGAAGCCGGAATCTGAATTTCGGCGCCGGTAGCAGGGTTGCGACCAGTAGAAGCCTTGCGCTTGGAAACGGCAAAGGTGCCGAAACCGACCAGACGAACTTCGTCGCCGGCCTTGAGCGCGGCAGTAACTGCCTCGAACACTGCGTCAACCGCTTCGGCGGCCTGTGCCTTGGTGATCGTAGCCTTGTCGGCAACGACGCCAACCAGATCGTTTTTGTTCATAGCGTATCCTCACAGTGAATGCCCGCCTTCGCTGGCGAACCAAAACGCCGACAACCTTTTGCGATTCTGCGCAAGACGCAAGGAAATCCGGGGGTCTACGGCTGCCCGACGGTGCAAAACTGTTAATGGACCGGAAATTTCGAGCCTGCAAGCCCGCATTCCCAACTCTCAATCAAAATTCCACGGCGCCGAAAACGGCCCTTCAGCACAATTTTGGCCCTGCACACCCGCATTAGGCCCTGGCCCGGCTATCACGCCAAGGCGCCAGAACCGCCGCAAAATCTGGGCTTTCCAGCCTTTTACGTCGCGAGGCGTGCAAGCACCTCCGGCAACAATGCGGGAATATCCTCGCTGATCATGCCCGGGCCCGCAAAGTCATCCGCAGCTTCGGCATGAACCCAAACGCCTGCACAGGCAGCGTCAAACGCCGCCATGCCCTGCCCCATAAGCCCGGCAATGATTCCCGCCAGCACATCGCCCGCTCCAGCCGTGCCCAACCAGGCCGGCGCATTGTCATTGATCGCTGCAAGCCCGTCCGGCGCTGCAATAACGGTATCTGCGCCTTTGAGCACGATGACGGCGCCCGAGAGTTCCGCCGCCTTGCGCGCCCGCTCCAGCTTGCTGCCCTCCAATTCGCCAAAGAGACGCTTGAACTCCCCCTCATGGGGTGTGAGCACCACGCCTCCCGAGGTTTGCTTTATGGAATCGAACAAAGTCTGGGGCTCTGCCGAAAAGCTGCTCAGGCCGTCGGCATCGATGACGCAATTGGCGCCGGAGTCGAGCGCCGCAAGCACTCTCGATCGGGTCGGCTCGCCTATGCCAGCGGCCGGACCAATCACTACGGCATTCATTCGCTTGTCCGTCAGCAATTGGGCAAGGTCCTGCGCACTGGCCGCAGGCTTGAGCATAATGGCAGTCACATGGGCCGCGTGAACCTGCAGCGCCTCGACGCTACCGCACAGCGATACCAGCCCTGTTCCCACCCGAAACGCGCCCAGCGCGACCAGACGGGCTGCCCCGGTTTCCAGCGGTCCGCCTGAAACCACCACCACGTGACCGCGATCAAACTTGTGGCTGGCGGCACTGGCCACGGGAATGTTCCATAGTGAAGGGGAATTGTGCCAGACACGGGAGGAGACGCGTTCGACCAGATCATCTGTCAGGCCGATATCGGCCAATATCGTCTCGCCGCAATGCTCGCGCCCCGGCAGCAGCAGATGGCCCGGCTTCAACCGGCAAAACGTCACCGTCATTCCGGCCCTGATCGCCGTCCCGCGCACCATGCCGCTCGCGCCATCAATGCCAGTCGGAATGTCGACGCTGACCACGTCTGCCCTCGCCGCATTGATCAGCCCGATGCAGTGAGCGATTGCCCCGTTTACGTCGCGATCAAGTCCCGCGCCAAGCATGGCATCGACCACAAGCGCGGCACCCCGAATGTCTTCGGCAACCGGCTGTGCAATCGCGCCGGTCCATTCCTTGGCCGCACGAGCCGCGTCACCCCTGAGGCGATCAACCTCGCCCAAGAGGCGCACCTCAACCGGCCACCCCAGCCCGTTAAGCTTTCGCGCTATAACAAATCCATCGCCGCCATTATTTCCCGGCCCGCACAGCACGAGCGTTCTCCGGGGGGTGAAGCGAGCCGTAATTGCGTCCACGGCTGCGCCGCCCGCCGCCAGCATAAGCCCATACGAATCACCGCCCGACTCGACCGCTAGACGGTCGACTCGCGCCATTTCGCTGGGGTTCAGGAGCAATTCTGCACTGGCGTCCGGTCGCGGTCTGGGTTCAATCATCGTGGCCTCTTTCCCGCAAACGATTGAGTCAATTGAGCAAATAGTTGCGGCATGGCTGTGGTTGCATAAACTCCCACCATTGCAGGCAATTTTACCATTTGACGCCTTTTGCCAGTCAAGTATTGGGAGATGTCCTTAACATCTGGCACGTAAAAATACGGTCGGGAGTTGGGCTTATGAAGGGGAGCCTATGGCGCAGATCGCCGAGTCTGAGGGAGACTATTCACGTTCTGCCTATCGATGGCATGACGTGCGTTTCATTGGCGCCATGGCCGGCCGCTACGCGCTGCCGAACCGCCGCCACTCGCCCGACGAAAAAGTCCCCGTCTATGCCTGCCGCCTCTGCTCCATTTCCACAAGAATTCTTGTGGCAGCCGGTCCTGTGGTTGGCAAGGAAGGCGAAACGATCACCACCCATTTCGACGAGTTCGGAATCCTGCGTGGCCGGATTGCCCGCCGCCTGCCCTCGGGCTTCGCCCTGGAGCTCCTGCTGTCCGACGATGAGCGCGACAAGCTCGGCGCGAAAATCGAATGGCAGAAGAAGCGCGTTCATTTGCAGGTTCCCGACAAACGCGAGCATAAGCGCATCCTGCCGCGCGATCCGCGCACGGTGATCACGCTGGCCGATGGCAATCGGGTGCCCTGCTTTGTCATCGACATTTCCCAGTCCGGCGTTGCCGTATCGGCCCCCATCTGGCCCGATCTTGGCACGCCAATGGCAGTGGGGCGTGTCGTGGGTCGCGTCGTGCGCTATCTCGATGTCGGCTTTGCTCTGCAATTTATCGAATTGCAGAGCCTGGAAAACATCGATTCCCTGCTCCAGCCCCCGCCAGCTGGCTAACTGAACACCAGGGTCCGACACTCTTTAGACGACGTCGCTGGCTGGCCGGCATTAAAAAAGGGCTCCTCGCGGAGCCCTTCTTCATTTCTGCGCCGTGATTCAATCAGGCGGAGTAGTACATCTCGTACTCGACCGGATGCGGAGTGTGCTCGAACTTGATCACTTCCTGCATCTTGAGTTCGATATAGGCATCGATGAAATCGTCATCCATAACGCCGCCGACCTTGAGGAAGTCGCGGCCCTTGTCGAGGTGCTCGAGAGCTTCGCGCAGCGAGGCCGAGACGGTCGGGATTTCCTTGAGCTCTTCCTTGGGAAGCTCGTAGAGATCCTTGTCCATCGGATCGCCGGGGTGGATCTTGTTCTTGATGCCGTCGAGACCGGCCATCAGCAGCGCGGTGAAGGCCAGGTACGGGTTTGCCAGCGGATCGGGGAAGCGCACTTCCACGCGCTTGGCCTTCGGCGACTGGCCGAAGGGAATACGGCAGGAAGCCGAACGGTTACGGGCCGAATAGGCCAGCAGCACCGGAGCTTCAAAGCCGGGCACCAGACGCTTGTAGCTATTGGTGGTCGGGTTGGTGAAGGCGTTGATGGCCTTGGCGTGCTTGATGACGCCGCCGATGTAATAGAGGCATTCCATCGACAGGCCCGCATACTGGTCACCGGCGAATGGCGGCTTGCCGTCCTTCCATATCGACTGGTGGCAGTGCATACCCGAGCCATTGTCGCCATAGACGGGCTTGGGCATGAAGGTCGCGGTCTTGCCATAGGCATTGGCAACCTGCTGCACGACATATTTGTAGATCAGCACGTCGTCCGCCGAAGCGATCATCGGCTTGAACTTGAGGCCAAGCTCATGCTGGGCGGAAGCCACTTCGTGGTGGTGCTTCTCGATGATGACGCCCATCTGGCCCATGGCTTCGAGCATTTCACCGCGGATGTCCTGCGCGCTGTCAAGCGGCGGAACCGGGAAATAGCCCTTCTTGAGACCAATGTGGTGGCCATTATTGCCGGACTCGTAAACCGCGTCATTGTTGGACGGCAGTTCGGTCGCGTCGATTTCAAAACCGACCTTGTAAGTGGTGTTGGAATACTTGATGTCGTCGAACAGGAAGAATTCGGGCTCGGGGCCAAACACGACCGAGTCACCAATGCCCGAGGACTTGACCAGGGCTTCAGCCTTCTTGGCGATCGAGCGCGGGTCGCGGTTATAGGGCTGGTAGGTTGCCGGTTCGAGAATGTCGCAGTTGATGGCGAGCGTCGAAGCGGCAAAGAACGGATCGATATAGGCCGAGTTCGGATCGGGCATCAGCACCATGTCCGACTCATTGATGGCCTTCCAGCCGGCAATCGAGGAGCCGTCAAACATGACGCCATCTTCGAACATGTCGGCATCAACCACCGACACGTCCATGGTGACATGCTGCAGCTTGCCGCGCAGGTCGGTAAAGCGCACGTCGAGATACTTGATGTTCTCGTCCTTCATGCGCTGGATAATATCGGCACCGGTCGTCATTAGGTCTTCCCCTGTCTTTCGGAAACTAGTGTTGGATGGTCTGGCGAAAACGCTTAGAGCGCGTCGTCGCCGAATTCGCCCGTACGGATACGGATGGCCTGCTCGATCGAGTAGACAAAAATCTTGCCGTCGCCGATGCGGCCGGTCTGGGCAGCATTGCGGATGGCTTCGATGGCCTTCTCAGCCAGATCGTCGGGGCACACAACCTCGACTTTGACCTTGGGCAGGAAGTCCACCACATATTCGGCGCCGCGATAGAGCTCAGTGTGGCCCTTCTGGCGACCAAAACCCTTGGCCTCAGTCACGGTGATGCCCTGCAGACCAACTTCCTGCAGTGCTTCTTTGACTTCGTCGAGCTTGAACGGCTTTACGATAGCCTCGATTTTTTTCACTTGTGCCTCCATGGCCATTTTGGCGGTTACCCGCTAGGCGTATGCATGGCCTGTGCCAGCCGCGGCCATCGCCAAAAATGCCTTGCAGGACATGGACTTGCCACGACCATCACCTGCGTCCGCGCAATCAGAAATTCGTGCAATGGCGCATTTATAGCCAACTTGCACAATTATTGTGCATTATCACGCCTCTCGATTGATGCGTCTCATCACGAATGAACAAAATGACGCCACTCGAGAGCGCGGACTTGTGTTTCCTGCCTTGGGCGGAAGGCCTGATCCAAAAGGCTTCTTCATTCCCGCCAAATCGCCAAGCTAGGCTTTGACTGCCTTTCAGTCTTGATATAGATGCAACCCCAACCCGGCCAACGGGGACCCTTGCGGGTGTGGCGGAACTGGTAGACGCACTGGATTTAGGTTCCAGCGCCGCAAGGCGTGGAGGTTCGAGTCCTCTCACCCGCACCATTTGTGGCCCCGGCCCAATCAGATCGAACAATAACGGGAATAGACCCCCATGCAGGTTACTGAAACCCTCAATGAAGGCCTGAAGCGCAAGCTGAGCGTGACCATTCCGGCCGCCGACCTCAATACGCGCCTCGACGCCAAGCTCGACGAGCTCAAGGGCCAGGCGAGTATCAAGGGCTTCCGTCCCGGCAAGGTGCCGCTGGCCCACATCCGGAAGGTCTATGGCCGCTCCGCCATGTCCGAAGTCATGACCGATGCGATAAACTCGACCGTGTCCGACACGCTCGATGGCCGCAAGGAACGCGCTGCGACCCAGCCAAAAGTCGATCTGCCGCAGGACCAGGCCGTGATCAACGAAGTGCTGGACGGCAAGGCCGATCTCGCATTCGAAGTTGAATATGAAATTCTGCCGGCTGTGACGCTCAAGGACCTCAAGGGCCTCAAGCTCACCCGCCCGGTTGTCGATGTCACCGAAGAAGAAGTCGATGCTGAAGTAAAGCGCGTCTTCGCCCAGAACCGTGGCTATACCGACAAGGGCGATGGCGCCGTTGTCGAAAATGGCGACCGTCTCGGTCTTTCTTTCGTTGGCAAGATCGGTGGCAAGGAATTCGATGGCGGCAAGTCCGACCATGCGCACCTGACCGTTGGTTCGGGTGAATTCATCCCCGGCTTCGAAGAGCAGCTGATCGGGATGAAGAAGGGCGAGACCGGCGAGGTCAAGGTCACCTTCCCCAAGGATTACCAGAACGAAGAACTGGCCGGTAAGAAGGCCACTTTCGAAGTCACCATTCTGCATGTCGATGGCCCGAACCAGGGTGAACTCGACGATGAATTCGCCAAGAACCTTGGCCTCGACAGCCTTGCGGCACTCCGCGATGTCGTGAAGAAGCAGATGGAAGAGGCTCTGGCCTCCATGGGCCGCCAGCACGTCAAGCGCCAGATCCTTGACGCTCTGGATGAAGGCCACAAATTCGACGTCCCCAGCCAGCTGGTCGAAGCCGAATTTGCCACCATCTGGCAGCGCGTTCAGCACGAAGTGCAGAGCCATGGCCGCTCCTTCGAAGATGAAGGCACGACCGAAGAAGAAGCCAAGGCACAGTACGAAAAGATCGCCGAGCGCCGCGTGCGCCTTGGCCTCGTTGTCGCTGAAATCGGCAACCAGAACGAAGTGCAGGTCACCGACGAAGAGCACCAGCAGGCCCTGATCGCCGAGGTTCGCCGCTTCCCGGGCCAGGAACAGCAGGTCTATGACTATTACCGTCAGAACGCTCAGGCGCTCGCCGGTCTGCGCGCCCCGATCTTTGAAAACAAGGTCGTTGACCACATTTCGGGTCTGGCCGACATCACCGACAAGAAGATGAGCCGCGAGGAACTCGCCAAGCTGATCCAGGCCGATGAAGACAACGTTCCCGAGGAACATCACCACTGATTTGGTGGTTCGGATCTGAAAATTGAAAGGCCGCCTCCGGGCGGCCTTTTTGCTGTCATTCAGCCGTCACACGGCGCCGACAAATTTGCTTTCCAGATGCACTCAAAAGCCTATTTTTCACGGAAATTTTGACGCGCATTAACCAGCAGTTATTTCTGCTGCCTATAGCATGTCGCTCGCGCTCTATGCGTTGGAAATTTTGCATGTCGGGTCAGATCTTTATCTCCTTAATGAACCCGGCGATCTGCTTCTTTTTTGCCGGCATTTTCGCCGTACTTTGGCGCCGTATGCCCCATGAGTCGCACCTGCTGCCGCTCTGGGTGGCGTTCATCTATCTTGGTATCGGTTTTGTCACCCAGGACTTTCGAATCCTCACGCCCGAGGGCGGCATAAATTATGCCGGCAATGCGCTGATCATGTCTGCCGTTGCCCTGGCCTGCGTCAGCGTTATCGTCCGTGCCAAGGCACCTGTGCCGGTGGCCGCCTTCGCGGCAGTCTTTGCTGCCAGCGCAGCGCTTTTCCTCTTTGCCTCCTGGTTCTATCCATCCCTGCTCATAAGGATCATCGCCGTGAGTGGCGGCTTTGTCGGCTTCGCCGGCATTACCCTGCGCCTGATCCTGGCTTCAGGCATCAGCAGGCACGTGGACAGAATGCTGGCCGTGGGCGTCTCCCTCGCCATTGTCGTCGCCATCATCAGGCCCGCTCTTGTCCTGCAGGGTATGCTGGACATCAATCCTGAAGGCGATTTCCGTCAGTCCGCCTATTGGGAAACCGTCCGCGCTTTCACGCCGCTCATGTCCATTTTGGTGGCAGCCCTGTTTCTCTGGGGCGTCATTGCCGACATTGTCGAGCGAATGCGAACCGAGGCCGGCACCGATTTTCTCACCGGGCTCCTCAACCGGCGCGGTTTCGAACAGTCCGCCAATCTTGCTCTCGAAGCCCCCAAATTGCCCGATGCAAGTCCCGCCCTTCTCCTGGCCGACATCGATGACTTCAAGAAGATCAACGACGCCTTTGGCCATACCGTCGGTGACAAGGTGATTGCCTCTGTTGGCCAGGCACTCAGCAGCGCCGGTCAGACCACCATTGCCGGTCGCATCGGTGGCGAGGAATTCGCTCTCTTCTATGGCTCTGCGACGCGCGAGCAATTGCGCACCCGCGCCGACAATATCCAACGCGAAATCGCCCGATGCCGGATGGAAGGCCTGCCCTCCGATTACCCGCTGACGGTCAGCATCGGCCTCCATTTCCGTGACAAGGCCGAAACCCTGACGGACATGCTGTCCGGCGCCGACCGCGCCCTCTATCGCGCCAAGCGCGAGGGCAAGAACCGGGCAGTCCTGAGCCCTGCCCTGCGCCATGCCGAACCGGCCCCGCGCCGGGCCATGCAGCGGAGCCGTTTGGCCTGATCGCCCCTAACCCTCAGCCATGGACGCGAGGAACGGGTCAGGATCGTCAATCTCGACCAGTCTCTTTCCCTCGATAGCCAGAAATCGCGTTCCGACGGCCTTGAGAAACGCCCGGTCATGCGTGACCAGAATACAGGTCGCGCCCTGCTCGTTGATGTCGTCCTCAAGCTGTTCCTGCCCCGGAATATCGAGGTGGTTGGTCGGCTCATCGAGCAGGTAGAAATTCGGTCGCGCCAGCCGCAAAGCCAGCAGAGCAACCCGTGCCCTTTGGCCCAGCGATAGCGTGCGGATCGGCCTGGTCTGCCGATCCGGCGCAAAACCGGCTCCCGCAAGCAGCGCAATAGTCCGCCGGTCGCCCTCGTCGAACCGGTGCAACAGGTAATCAAGGGGTGACGGGTCAAGCGGCAACCAGCCCAGAGCCTGGTCCATATAGCCCGGCGTCAATTGCGGGCTGATTCGCAGGCCAGCTGGCGAATTGCCTGCCAGCGCCTCGGTGACCACGCGCATGAACTGCGATTTTCCGGCGCCATTCCGGCCCAACAGCACGATCCTGTCGCCCTGAAAGATGTGCAGCTTGGGAATGGAAAACAGCGGCCGCCCATCCGGCGTGGCGATGGCGATGCCTTCAAACGCCATCATCACCCGCGCATCCGCGCCGCTATTGCCCAGCTTGACGAGGCCGGTACGATCTTTGTGCACCGCCTGCACCTGATCCTCGATCTTGGCCGCCCGGTCCCGCAATTGCTTGGACTTAACGGTAAGCAGATCGCTACCGGAATTGATCCCGATATTTGTGAGCTTGGCCGCCTGCTTGCGCAATTGCGTGGCTTCCTTCAGCTCCCGCTGGCGCTGTACTTCGCTCGCCGCATCCACCTCCTCCAGCGCCGCCCGGGCACGCGAATAGGGCAGCGGGAAATAAGGATGCTCGCTGGGCCGCAGAAACAGCGTGCGATTGGTCGTTGCATCGAGAAAGGCCCGGTCATGGCTCGCGATCACCACCGGCAATCCCTTCGCCGCATATCCCAGCCACTGCTCCAGCATGAAGATGCGCCCCAGATCGAGGTGATTGGTCGGCTCGTCCAGCAACAGCGCGTCCGGTTCGCCAACCCAGCATCGCGCCAGCAGCGCCATGCGCTGCCACCCGCCACTCAGCTCGGCCAGCTTCTGCCCGCGCATCTCCTCTGGAACAGCGAATTCCTCCAGCACCATATCGACGCGCCAGCCCTCGCTGTCCCGCATGGCCGGATCGAGCCCGCCGGCAACGAAGTCGCTCAGCGTCAGCGCCAGGCCGTCCTCTGGCACTTCCTGCGGCACATAGCCGACCTTGAGCCCGCGCGAACGGGTAACCTCCCCTTCGGAGAGTTCCGCCAGCCCCGCCATGGCACGCAACAAGGTGGATTTACCCCGCCCATTGGGCGCGACAAGCCCGACGCAGTCACCATCGCCGATGACAAGATTGAGATTGGAAAAGAGAAGTTCGCCCGCCCGGTGGCCGGCATTGCGGAGGCTGATCGTGCCCATGTCTTTAACTCACTGGATCGGCGCCGCTATCCGCGCGTGCGCCATTGCCATCAAACCAGCATTCCCGGTGAAAACCAGGATGCCATGACGGGCAAACCAGATGGAACATGAACGATAAAAGCGTCCGGACCGCCCTGGTCAGCCCTGCAGCTTAAGCCACAGGGCACAGACGGGACCACGCTGACGGTGCGTATAGACGATAACCATGCAGCCCTCCCATCAAAGCGAGGGCAGACCTCTGCTCTCCAGATACCGCACGAAACTACGCTTACGGCCAGAGCCGCGCAAGTCTGTCAGACGATATAAAACAGGAAGCTCACCGCCAGCACAGTGCTGAAACGGGGAAGGCGGAGATTGGCCAGCCGGTACGCAATACCTGAAAATCCGGCATACGGCCAATAACCGAGGCGTGTCGGGCCGAGCCCAACCGGGCACATTGAAGAACGAGGTTGAACGGCTCGCATACGGCAACTCCAGACAAAAACCGTATGGCCCATGTCTATCAGGACGCACTTAAGAAAGTGCTTTCAAGTTGCAAACGAGCGGTAAATTCAGCGACTTATCTTGGGACGCAATTTGATCCGATTTGAACTCACCGCGCCGGGCGCAACTGGCTCGCGCCCTTGATCCGATCGCGGCAGAAGTCGAATTCCAGGAGATATACCCAGCCGTCCCGCGTCGCGCGCACCTGGATGCGCTGCTCATGCGGCACATTGAGATAGATATTGGTATAGCCGCGCGCCGCGATCGCCTCGCGGATCTGCCGGTCGGTCATGCAGATCGCCCGTGGCGGAAAGAAATCGCTCCGCTCGTCGCCGAAGTGAAAACCAAAACTGAAATTCTGCGCCTGCGCCGGCACGCTCGCGCCCAGCATGACGATTGCCGCCAATCCCAAGATCCAGCGTCTGGTTGCCTTTGCCATCTGACTTGCCTCCGAACAAAACGCCCCGCGTCTTGATAACGCCGCAGCCCTGAACCAGATGCAACAGGGTATTCATCCCCCGTTCATATTCCCGGCACCGCCCCTGCCCTGTGGAATTTTCGCCCGCGCCAAAACCCAAAGCCCGCTTGCGATATGCTATCAGGCGGACTTGCCCGATTCGGGCGCAACCAATGGAATTTGCATGTCGCAGCCAGACGATCTCTTCGGGGAACAGCCCTCGGGTGACCAGACGCCACCGCCGACGCCAAAGCCCGCGCCCAAGGCGAAGGCCGAAGCCAGCGCCGAGCCGCAGGCCCAGAACGGCTATGGCGCCGCCGACATCGAAATTCTCGAAGGCCTCGAGCCCGTCCGCCGCCGTCCCGGCATGTATATCGGCGGCACCGACAACAATGCCCTGCACCACCTCTTTGCCGAGGTGATCGACAATTCCATGGACGAGGCCATTGCCGGCCACGCCACGCGCATCGAGGTCCATCTCGGCGCCGATGGATACATAACGGTTACCGATAATGGCCGCGGCATCCCGGTCGAAAAACACCCGAAATTCCCCAATCGCTCCACGCTCGAAATCGTCCACACCGTGCTGCACGCCGGCGGCAAATTCGACTCCAAGGCCTATGAAACCTCGGGCGGTCTGCACGGCGTTGGCGTCTCCGTCGTCAACGCCCTCTCCGACGACATGGTCGTGGAAGTCGCGCGCGAGCAGCAGCTTTACCGCATCGCCTTTTCGCGCGGCATTCCCCAGGGCGATGTCGAGCCGCTGGGCCGGGTGAACAATCGCCGCGGCACCACCACCCGCTTCCACCCCGATCCGGAAATTTTTGGGCCCACCGCCCATTTCTCCGCCGGCCGCATTTTCCGCATGACCCGCGCCAAGGCCTATCTCTTCGGCGGCGTCGAACTGCGCTGGAGCTGCGACGAGGAACTAGCCAGCGAAGACGTGCCGGCCAAGGCCGTCTTCCACTATCCCGATGGCCTCAAGGACTTCATGTCTGCCCGCATCGAGGGCGAAACCCGCATTGTCGATGACATTTTTTCTGGCAAAAGCGGCAAGCCCGGCACCCATGGCTCGGTCGAATGGGCCATTGCCTGGAGCCTGGGCGATGGCGGGGTCTCCTCCTATTGCAACACCGTGCCCACCCCCGATGGCGGCACGCATGAGGCGGGCCTCCGCATGGCCCTGCTGCGCGGCCTCAAAACCTATGCCGAGCTGACCAAGAACAAGAACGCCGCCATTCTCACCGCCGAGGACGTGCTGAGCCATTGCACGGCCATGCTCTCCGTCTTCGTGCGCGAGCCCGAATTTGTCGGCCAGACCAAGGACAAGCTTGCCTCCGGCGAAGCCACGCGCATCGTCGATACCGCCCTGCGCGATGCCTTCGACCATTGGCTGGCCGCCTCGCCCCAGCAGGCCGGCAAGCTCATGGATTGGGCGATTGAGCGCGCCGAAGAGCGCCTTCGCCGCCGCAAGGAAAAGGAAATCGACCGCGCCAGCGCCACGCGCAAACTGCGCCTGCCCGGCAAGCTTGCCGATTGCACCCAGAACGCCGCCCAGGGCGCCGAGCTCTTCATCGTCGAAGGTGACTCGGCTGGCGGCAGCGCCAAGCAGGCCCGCAGCCGCGCCAATCAGGCCGTGCTGCCCCTGCGCGGCAAAATTCTCAACGTTGCCGGCGCCAGCCGCGACAAGCTCCACGCCAATCAGCTCATCGCCGATCTCATCCAGGCTCTGGGCTGCGGCACGCGGGATCGCTACGCCGAAGATGATTTGCGCTACGACAAGATCATCATCATGACCGATGCTGACGTCGACGGCGCCCATATTGCATCGCTGCTGATCACCTTCTTCTTCCAGGAAATGCCGCGCCTCATCGAAAACGGCCATCTCTATCTCGCCCTGCCCCCGCTCTATCGCCTGAGCCAGGGCGGCAAGACGCTCTATGCCCGCGACGACGCCCATAAGGACGAGTTGATCGCCACCGAATTCACCGGCAAGGGCAAGATCGACATGACCCGCTTCAAGGGCCTGGGCGAAATGCCCTTCGCCCACCTGCGCGAAACCACCATGTCGCCCAAAACCCGTACCCTGCTGCAGGTCAAAATCCTCGATGACCGCGACGCCACCGCCAAAAGCGTTGATCGCCTGATGGGCAACAAACCCGAAGCCCGCTTCGACTTCATCCAGGAAAACGCGGCTTTCGCGACGGACCTCGATATCTGACGGAAGGGAGATGTGTGCCCAGACTTCTGGCCGTGCTGGTCGGATTGGCGATCTGCTATTTTCCGACCTATGTGAACCCCCTCCTCCGGCTCTTTGAGATCGAACTCGGATTTGAGGGCCCAGCCTCCATCATCGTATGGAATTGGCTGGCGGTGGCCGCAATTCTGGCACTCGTGATCTTTGTCGAGCGCAGACCGTTTTCGTCCATCCTGATCAAGCGGCCCAACGCCAAGGATATCGAAACCGCTCTGTTCCTTTGGGGCATCGCCATGGCATGGCATTGGCTTGCCGCCACCCTGCTCCCTCCGGCGCAAGACACCGGCACCGCTACACTGGTCGCGCTGTCCATCCCGGTTCTGCTGGCGATGATCGTGACCACGGCGATAACCGAAGAAATCCTGTTTCGCGGCTACCCGATAGAACGCATCAACGAGCTGACATCCACGGCCTGGATCGGGCCTTCTGTCAGCTTTCTCATCTTCGTCCTACCCCACCTGACGTTTTTCGGCCCGGGCTGGCTCCTCTATCACGGCGGCGGCACGCTGATGATTTACCTGCTCTACCTGCGCCGGCGAAACCTCGTGGCCTGTATGCTTCTGCACTTGCTGGTCAATCTGCCCATCGTGATCCCCGCGTCCGGCCTGTTTGGCTGAAGAGGCCCAACTTTCTGGGCTAACCCGAGGTCGCAGCACGCGCAACACCGCAAAAGCAATGAGCGGCACGTAGAGCCAAATACTGGCGGTCGCTGACCGCAATTCGGGAATCGTTGCTGGTGGCACTGTTCGGATCAGAGTAGATCATTCTGGCGCTTGCATACGAGTTATAGATATGAGTGGTCTATTGACCGGAACCATCGTTGGGGGACGAATGCCTGGCTCGATTGAAATCTGCAATCTGCGCAATATTCAGCGCTTGAAATTCTCAATTCCCGACCGAGGCGTGTGGCTGCTAACCGGCGCGAATGGGTCGGGGAAGACCTCGCTACTGGCCTGCATTCGGCGATTGGGTAGCCGCAATGCCTTTCCCGTGCACTTTCCATCGTCCTTGCGTTCTGATCGCCTCGACAATCACGCAACGGGAACTGTAACCTACGAAGTCAACGGCACCACAGTCGAGTACGCCTATCGAGGTGAGCGTTGGACCCCAAGGCCGCGCAGCGCGTCGCATATGTTCCAGAGCTTTGGGTACTCCTCGGTCACCTACATTGGCGCTACAGCGGATCGCATAACGCCGAGGCCTGAAGACTTCGATACGCGACACGTAAAACCAGTCGACAAGCAAATTATCGCCGCCGCCAACCAGATCTTTCAGACTAACAAGTTCTCGAATCTGCGCTCGATTAATCTCGCACGAGGTGTCGGCAATGATGCCTTTGTGTTGTCTTTGGGCACATCACCCCAGACCTATCATTCGGAAAAGCACTTCAGCCTTGGGGAGTTGTGCGTTCTAAAGCTGCTGCGCTTGTTAAAAAACGTCGCGAACAACAGTATGATCATCGTAGACGAGTTGGAGATGGCACTCCACCCGCGCGCGCAGGTGGAGTTGCTTCGCTATCTGGATGGGCAAGCTAAAGCTAAGTCGCTGACAGTCATTTTTTCGACCCACTCCGTTACCCTGCTCAAGACGATAGACCACTCCCGCATCATCTATCTGGAGAAGCAGGATGACGGTGAGATCAGACCTATAGTGGGATGCTTCCCCACGTACGCGATCGGCAATATCGCCTCAGACGAAGAGGCCCTCCCTGATATCATGCTATATGTCGAGGATCTTTTCGCCAGAGATTTCTTGAACTCGTTCTACGAGCTTTTCGTCAACGAGAAATACACCGACCCCACCCTTCGTCCATCGGCGAAAATTGTGCCCGTGGGAGGGTTCAACGAAGTGATCGGATTCTTGGACCGCAATCGTTCCGTGCTTCCGGTTTCTGTCAGGCAAATGGCGGTTCTCGACAAGGACGTTTCAGACGAGGTGATTTCGGCCTGGAGAAAATCGAACAAGCATACCAAGCTGTCAAAATACACTGAGCTAAGGAAGCAGATCGCGTTCCTGCCCTTTACTCCGGAAGTTGGGTTGATGGAGTTTGCGGCCGACAATCCTGCAGCCTTTGAACAAAAGCTGCGCGACAGATTTGGAGACAATCTGCTGCACGTGAGAAGCATTCTCTCGAAATATGACGTATCGCTCCAAGGAGCGGATCAGAGGAAAGCATCAAAAGTTATTGTCGAGGAGCTAACCGAGTATCTGAAGACGCGTACCCAAGGAACGGACGAAGTCATCAGGGAGAAACTGTCTGGCGTGTTCGCCACAGGGTCTTGGTCCATGTACAAGGCGAGCTTTATGGCCCTACTTGGCAGCCTCGTCTAACACTGCCCGGCATCGGTGAGCAAACTGGTGAGCCGCTGCTGGCAGTTCAGTTCTCCATCATCTCTGCCTAAATGTAGACAGCTGGTGTGATACGGGTCACAAGCTCCATAGAGCCTTTGAAACTTATCCCCGCCCCTCCACCGTCCCTTATTCTCTCCCCATCAGCCGGGCACGGATGGGGTTGCAACGATCACCGCCCGGCGACAGTCGGGTGGGCTCGCCATCGTTAGCAGGAGCCTGGGTCTGGAGATGGGTCCGTGGCAGCAATGCCCCCCTACAAAACCTCCTCGCCCGAAACCCCGACGCCCCGAGGCGGTTTTCGTCTCGTTTTTTAGTTTCTGAGGCGGAATCCGTCTCGGGGCACCATCTACCAAGCGAAACCGCGAGGCTTTTAGCCGGGCGGCGCAAAACTATGTCCGTTGTTATAGCCACGTTACCGAGGGCGTGCCCAAAGGCAGAACCACCATCCCGCAATGCTAACCTTAAATTGGCCAAAATCATTGACAGGCCGGGGCTTTGCGCTATGGTCCGCGCCGCCGGTAGAGTACCAAGTGCGCGCAGGTCAAACATGCACCGCAGCGCCTGGATAGCCGACGTGCACGCGACTGGCCCATGTCAGCCTGCTGCAGCCCGAGATGCGGGTGCTGAGAAAATGATGATTGGTTGGCACCCACCAGAGACCCTGTCCGAGCCGGACCGGGCCTGTTGACCTCCAATGCCCGGAGACGCGCCCCGGCAATCCTGCCAGGAACGATACCGGACAGCACCCTGAGTGGAACCAACGACTTGACCGACACCTTTTCCGGACTGGGCCTTTCAACCAAAGTCAGCGACGCCGTAGCGGCAGCCGGCTATACCAAGCCCACCGAAATCCAGGCGCAGGCGATACCGCACCTGCTTCAGCGCAAGGACCTGATCGGCATTGCCCAGACCGGAACGGGCAAGACAGCCTCTTTCGTCCTGCCCATGCTGACCCTGCTCGAAACCGGCCGCGCCCGCGCCCGTATGCCCCGCACGCTCATTCTCGAGCCGACGCGCGAACTCGCGGCGCAGGTCGCCGAAAATTTCGAAAAATACGGCAAGAACAACCGCCTCACCATGGCGCTGATCATTGGCGGCGTGTCCTTCGAAGACCAGAACAAGAAGCTTGATCGCGGCGTGGACGTGCTGATCGCAACGCCGGGCCGCCTGCTCGATCAGATCGAGCGCGGCAAGATCATGCTCAATGGCGTCGAAATTCTCGTCATCGACGAAGCCGACCGTATGCTCGACATGGGCTTCATCGACGACATCGAAAAGATTTGTTCGCGCCTGCCGCCCCGTCGCCAGACCATGCTGTTCTCGGCCACCATGGATGGCCAGATCGAAAAGCTGACCAAAAAATTCCTTCGCGACCCGGTCCATGTCCAGGTGTCGCGCACCGCATCGACCGCCGAGACCATCGACCAGAAGCTGGTCAAGGTCGGCTCCAAGCCCGAAGACAAGCGGGCTTCGCTGCGCGATCGCATTCGCGCCGCCGAGGGCCTGACCAATGCGATCATCTTCTGCAATCGCAAGCGCGACGTGGCCACCCTCGCCCGCTCGCTTGAACGCCACGGCTTTTCCGCCGGCGCTCTCCACGGCGATATGGACCAGAAGAGCCGCACGGAAACTCTCGACGCTTTCAAGAACAATCGCCTGACCCTGCTTGTGGCTAGCGACGTTGCCGCCCGTGGCCTTGATATTCCCGCCGTGAGCCATGTGTTCAATTTCGACGTGCCCGTCCACGCCGAAGACTATGTGCACCGCATCGGTCGCACCGGGCGCGCGGGCCGTTCCGGCGTCGCCTACACTTTTGTGGGCCCCGCCGACAGCAAGCATCTCGATGCCATCATCAAGCTGATTCAGAAGCCCATCGATTGGCTCGAAACCGCCAAAGCGTCCACTTCGGCGCCCGCTCCCTCGTCCGCAGACGCTGATGATGAAACGCCTTCTGCCGAGCGGCCCAAACGCGGTCGCCGCGGTCGTGCGGGCGCCAAGTCGACTCGGCCTGAAGCAGCTCCTGTCGAACAGTCTGAAATGGCAGCGCCGCAAGCAGAACCTGTTGCCGCTGTTGAAGAAAAAGCCAAGGCCCGGCCAACGCAGAACAGGCGCCCTGCCCGCGAAGACAAGAGCGAAGAAAAGCCAGCCGCCCGTCGCCGGCGCAATGAAAACCCGTCCGTCGAAGACGACAAGGACAGCAATTCATTTGGCGATGCCGGCCCAATTCCCGCCTTCCTTTTGCGCCCGACGCGGATCGTCCCCTGATATTTGAAAATATAGTCCGGATAAGCCCATAAACTGGCCCCTGCACGGTTGTGCAGGGCATAGCGGGGCAGGTATTTAGAAGGGGCGACTCAATAGCAGATAAAACCTGCAGTCGGCGCAACGAGGCGCGGGGTGAGCTTTGTCGGAACAGGAATTCAAACGCGCAATGGGCTACGCCAACGCGGCGTTCGATCTGCTGAAGCGCAGTAGCATTCCCCCCTATCCGCAGTTCTACGAACTGCTCTACACCTATGCCACGGGCGTCAATCCGTCCCTCAACAACCGGATCAACGCCATCTTCCGCAGCGGCACCTCGCCGTCGACCGATCTGGCCGAAACGCTCTACAACGAATTCCTCAAGTCCGACGTCAACGACCGCATGTCGAGCGTGTCGGAGCGGATGCAGGCTCGCATCGGCGCCGTTCACCAGGCCATCGATTCGGCCATGACCAATGCCAACGCCTATGCCGGCTCCCTGCAATCAGCCAGCGGCGACCTGGCCCGCGACATTTCCGCCGATGACATGAAGGAACTGGCCGGTCGGCTACTCGCCGAAACCCGAAGGATGCAGGACACCAACCGCCAACTCGAAAAGAAGCTGCAAGCCTCCCGCGACGACATTTCCGCCCTGCAGCGTGATCTCGACGATGTCCGGCGCGAATCCATGCTCGATCCGCTGACCAAGATCGCCAATCGCAAGAGCCTCGACGAAGGTCTTGAAGACGCCATGACCGCCGCTGCCATGACTGGCGATGCGCTCTGCCTGATGTTGATCGACATCGACCACTTCAAGAATTTCAACGACACCTATGGTCATCAAACCGGCGATCAGGTGCTGCGGCTCGTTGCCATGACGCTCAAATCCAACATCAAGGGCAAAGATCTCGCCGCGCGCTATGGCGGCGAAGAATTCGTCGCCCTGCTGCCCTCAACCGACCTCGAAGGCGCGGTCATCGTTGCGGAAAATATCCGAAAGGCCATCCAGGCCAAGGAATTGCTGAAGCGCTCAACCAATGAGAAGCTCGGCCGCATAACCGCGTCCTTCGGCGTCGCCGCCTTCCACATGACCGATACTGCCGCCTCATTCATCGAGCGCGCCGACCGCTGCCTCTACGCCGCCAAACATGCCGGCCGCAACCGCGTCATCAGCGAAAACGAATTGGCCGCAATCGACGCCGCAGCCGCCAATGCCGGCGCCTCCGCCGCCTAATTGCTAGGCTGCAGAACCACACCCAGCCCCGCCAGCATGTCCCAATATTCGGGATAGGTCTTGCCGGTGCAGGCTGGGTCAAGAATCGTGATACCACCAATCCTGAGCCCCGCCAGAGCAAAGCTCATGGCAATGCGGTGGTCATGATACGTCTCGATCCGCGCCGGCAGCGTCTGGCCCGCCAGAGATGGGTCGGCATGAACCACTAGGTCGTCGCCCTCCTCCACCGCCAACCCCGGCCTGATGCGGTTGAGCTCATTGGCAACGGCCCGAATGCGGTCCGTTTCCTTCACCCGCAAATTGGCAATGCCCACAAACCGCACAGGCCGATTGTTGAACGCAGCCAGCACCGCCAAGGTGGGCACCGCATCCTGCATTTGCGATCCGTCAATAACGTCCGGCATGTTAGGGAATTGCGCAATAAACGACCGCGCTGCCGCATCAGGTTGCGTAAACGCCTCAGCAGCCACGCCGATATCGATATCCCCACCTGTCAGCCACTCAATGCCCCACAGATAGGTCGCCGCAGATGCATCGGGCTCGATATGAAAGTCAGTGGCTTTATAGCCCGTCGGCCGCACCAGCCAAGAGCCATCGTCGCGGGCCTCCACCGAGGCGCCGAAGGCCTGCATAGCGGCCAGCGTCAGGTCGACATAGCCGCGTGCACCGATATCCTTGCCGGTGAGCGCAACCTCGATGGGGCCATCGCCGAATGGCGCCGCCATCAGGAGGGCCGAAACATATTGGCTGGATAGCGATGCATCGATCTCCACGCGGCCCTGCCCGAAGCGGCCATTACCCCGAATGGTCACGGGCGGGCAGCCGGTGGGGCTCTCTGCAGCAATGCCGAGCGACTGCAGTGCATCGACCAGCGGTCCGATCGGGCGCACGCGCATCTCCTCGTCGCCGTCAACAATGACGGTGCCATCAATGGTCGCGACAGCGGCAGTCAAGAAGCGGGTAGCGGTACCAGCGTTGCCGAGAAAAAGCGGTGCAGCCGGAGCCGAGAGCCTGCCGGTGCTGGTGACGCGGAAGCTAGTAGCATCAGGCTCTTCCACCGTGACGCCCATTTCGCGCAACGCGCGAGCCATGAGGACCGTGTCCTTGCTCTTCAGCGCCCCGGTGAGGTGACTGGTTCCCTCGGCCAAGGCGGCCAGCAACAGGGCGCGATTGGTTATGGACTTACTACCCGGCGGCGAAACGCGACCGGAAAGTGGGCCAGAAGGCGGAATGATAGTCAGCGCAGGCGGAAGAGTGTTTGGCATGAAGGGGGATATGCACGAGCCGCTAGTCCAGCGCAACTGGCTTGATCAGCGTCCAATCTCTGACCTTGGCTAAGCCTCAGCCCGCGCCTCCGCGAGTGCCTTTAAATCAGCCGGAGCCAGCGTAACGCTCTCGCCACAACCGCACGCCCCGGTCTGATTGGGATTTTTGAACGTGAAGCTCGAGCCCATCTTGCTCGCTTCGAAATCCATCACGGTGCCGAGCAGATACATGGTTGCCTTGGGGTCGACCCAGACATCGACCCCCTTGTCATTGACATGGTCGTCACCGGCGATTGGCGCCTCAACATAGTCCATCGTGTAGGACACACCCGCGCAGCCAGCATTCTTGATGCCAACACGCAAGCCGATGACCGGCTTTTCGGAGTCTTCGATGATCTCAGTGATGCGCTCGGCAGCAGCATCGCTCAGCGACATGATCTTGAAGGACATTGGGCAACCAACATTATCGGTGTTTCACGATATATAGGGCAAATCGACGGAAATTACCACCAGTTGAGCGCAACTTGCGCTTCTTCGCTCATCCGCGTCGCATCCCATGGCGGGTCAAAGACCATGTTGACGGTGACGTCCTGGATGCCCTCGACACTGCGGGCCGCATTTTCAACCCAGCCCGGCATCTCTCCGGCAACGGGGCAGCCCGGTGCGGTCAGCGTCATATCGATGCTGAGGTTCCGGTCGTCATCCAAGTCGACCTTGTAGATGAGGCCGAGCTCGTAAATATCGACTGGAATTTCAGGATCATAGACCGTTTTCAGCGCGCCGATGAGCTCGGTTGTAATGCGCTCGACTTCCCCCTCAGCCAGGTTAGAAGGCATGGAGGGTGTGATGCGCGTATCGGTCACCGCAGCGGTTTCAGTCGTGTTTTCGTCAGTCATTCCGGCCTCGTCTCAGGCGAAAAATTTCAGGGAACGCTCGATGCCGTCCACCAGCGCATCCACATCGTCCTTGCCGTTATATAGGGCGAGGGAAGCGCGGCAGGTAGAGGTGACACCAAAACGTTTCAGCAATGGTTGGGCGCAGTGGGTGCCTGCACGAACGGCGATGCCATAGCGGTCGAGAATGGTCGCCACGTCGTGGGCGTGGGCGCCAGCAAGCTCGAATGAGAATATGCCGCCTTTTCCGGGAGCGGTGCCGATCATCCGCAAAGAATTGATACGGCTCAGCTTTTCGTGGGCGTATTCGGTGACTTCATGTTCATGCTCAGCAATAGCGCCTCGGCCAAGGTTGTCCATGTAGTCGAGAGCCACGCCCAAGCCCATCGCCTGAACGATCGGCGGAGTACCTGCCTCGAACCGATGCGGCGGCTCATTGTAGGTGACACTATCGAGCGTGACGGTCTCGATCATCTCACCGCCGCCCTGATAAGGCTGCATTTGCGCCAGCAGATCGTATTTGCCATAGAGCACGCCGATACCGGTGGGCCCGTAGAGCTTGTGTCCGGTCATAATGTAGAAATCAGCGTCCAAAGCCTGGACATCGACCACCGTGTGAACGGCCCCTTGCGAGCCGTCCACCAGCACAGGAATGCCGCGTGCATGAGCGATTTCAATGACTTGCGCGATGGGCGTGATTGTGCCCAGCACGTTGGACATGTGCGTAACCGCGACGATACGGGTGCGATCCGTCAGCGCGGCTTCAAAGGCATCGAGATCGAAGCTGCCGTCGTCTTGGACATTAACCCACTTGATTACGGCGCCTTTGCGCTCGCGGTGAAAATGCCACGGCACGATGTTGGAGTGGTGTTCCATGACCGTGGTGACGATCTCGTCGCCTTCGGAAATCCGAGGCCCTGCAAACGACGAGGCCACCAGATTGATCGCTTCGGTCGCTGAGCGGGTGAAGATGATTTCTTCGATCCGCCCGGCATTGAGGAATCGCCGCACGCTCTCGCGACCGGCTTCATAGCCTTCTGTGGCGCGATTGGCCAGGGTGTGTAAGCCCCTGTGAACATTGGCATATTCGTGCCTAAAGGCATGATCCATCCGATCCAGCACCTGTACGGGTTTCTGCGCAGATGCACCGCTGTCGAGATAGACCAGCCGGTGCCCGTGGATCTGTTCGGACAGGATTGGAAAATCAGCGCGGACTTTTTCGAGGTCGAGTGTCATGGTCATTCCCGTGGCGGGCACTTATCCCGCTTATCCCCGTCAAACCCGAAAAAATCGGAGACGGGAGGATGAGCGCCGGCCTCGGTCGGCGCATTATCAGTCAGAAGTGGCTGCCGGGGATTATTTTCCCACCAGTAGCCAGCCATCAACGACGCCCTGCAGAGCTTCGTTCAGCGCCAAATCTTCAATCGGATCAATCAGTTCAGCGATAAAACCCCGGACCAGCATGGTCTCGGCCTCGGCCTTTGGAATGCCGCGGCTGAGGAGGTAGAACAGGCTGTCTTCATCCAGCTTGCCGCAGGTCGAACCATGGCCGCAGACGACGTCATCGGCATAGATCTCCAGCTCCGGCTTGGAGAGGATTTCCGCATCGTCGCTGAGCATAAGTCCTTGATGCATAAACTTTGCATCGGTTTTCTGCGCGTCGCGGGCGACGACCAGCTTGCCCTGGACAATGGCCTTGCCACGACCGCGGGTGATGGATTTGAACAGCGGCTGCGACGACGTATGTGGAACCGCGTGCAGGGTTTCCATAGTGATATCCGCGTGTTGGCCGTCGGACACCAGGTTGAGCCCGGTGACGTCGGCATGGGCCCCGACCCCTTCCATCTTGGGGAAGAGATGGGTGCGGGCGAGGTTGGCGCCGGCGTGGATGACCAGCGTACGCAGCCTGGCGCCATCGGCGAGATGATATTCGTTGGTGGCAAAATGCGTGCTATTTCCGGCACTTAGGTCGACCGTGACATGGGTGACGACGGCGTTCTTGCCTAGCGCCAGATATGTGGCATGGTTGCCGACATGGGCCGCATCCGAGCCGGAGAAGGTTTCGAGGATGGTTGCGGAAGCACCATCGGCGACAAAAACCTTAAGGGCATCAGTCACATGGGCAGCGTCACCCTCTATACGGCGCTCAATCTGGATAACGGGATCAACACTGCTCTCTAATGTCAGTGTCAGGGCCTCTTTTGTCAGACCATTGTTGACGTTGACCAGCACATCATCGCGCTTAGTGAGAACGGAACCGTCAACTTTGCCAACAATGACGCCTGCGGGCGCTGTGGAAGCGTTCTGGATGACGCCATTGGCGATCATCAGGCTGAAAGCGCCCGGGACGCGCAGTGCCGGAGCGCTGGCTTCATTTGCGGGCAGACCCAGCGGCGGGATGGCGCGCAGCAGGGTCTTGAGATCGGTATAGTGGTAGCTCTCGACGCGACGGGTTGGCAGACCGGCAATGGTGATGCGCTCAGCGGCCTGTTCGGCACCGGCGGACTTCAACTGCGCGATCAGCGCCTCTTCGGCGGGACTGAGCCTGACGGGAAAGTTCTGACGCATGATCAGGCCGCCTGACCGTCGAAGTCAGCATAGCCCTTTGCTTCAAGCTGCAGCGCCAGATCCTTGTCGCCGCTTTCCACGATACGGCCATCGGAGAAGACGTGCACAACGTCTGGCACGATGTGGTTGAGCAGCCGCTGATAGTGGGTGATCACCAGCATGGAACGCTGACCATCGCGCAGAGCATTGACGCCCTTGGCCACCAGCTGCAGCGCGTCGATGTCGAGACCGGAATCGGTTTCGTCGAGTACGGCCAACGAGGGCTTCAGCAGTGCCATCTGCATGATCTCCGCGCGCTTCTTCTCGCCGCCGGAAAAACCGACATTGAGCGGACGCTTGAGCATGTCGCTGTCGACATTGAGCTGGGCACCGGCTTCCTTGACCAGGCGCATGAAATCCGGGGTCTTGAGCTCGTCTTCCCCACGCGCCTTGCGCTGCGCATTCATGGCCGCCTTGAGGAAGGTCATGGTGGCGACGCCAGGGATTTCGATCGGGTACTGGAAGGCGAGGAAGAGACCGGCAGCGGCGCGCGCGTCGGCGCCCAGCTCCAGGATGTTCTCGCCGTTGAGCAGAATCTCGCCCTCGGTGATCTCATAGTCTTCCTTGCCGGCCAGCACATAGCTGAGCGTCGACTTGCCCGAGCCATTGCGGCCCATGACGGCGTGCACCTGACCGGGCGGGATGCTGAGGTTCACACCCTTGAGGATTTCACGCTCTTCGATACGGGCGTGCAGATTGCGGATTTCAAGAACGGGAGTGGTCATCAGAGTTGCCTTAAATTTCGTCGTGACTTGTGAGTGCCTCAGCTACAGCCGTAGCGATGCCATCAAGTGACACGGATATGTTCTTCAGTTCGGAGGACATGTGCTCAATCGCGCCAAATGGGGTAGCTGCATCCGCCAAGCCCAATTTGTGAATCGCACGGGAAGTATTTGCCTGGGCAGTGGCCAATTCGAGTAGCGCATACGCGATTGCAAAACCTGCATCACCCTTTCGTGCCTTCTCCTCAAATACATCTCGGATATGCTTTTCAGACATTACCCCACACTCCCCTCGAGGCTGATCGAGATCAGCTTCTGGGTTTCGACCATGAATTCCATTGGCAGGTGTTGCAGCACGTCGCGGACGAAGCCGTTGACGATCAGCGCCACGGCTTCTTCTTCGCTGAGGCCGCGTGCCTGACAATAGAACATCTGGTCGTCGGAGATTTTCGAGGTCGTCGCTTCATGCTCGAAGACGGCCGTGCCGTTGCGGCTCTCGATATAGGGAACCGTGTGGGCGCCGCACTTGTCGCCGATGAGCAGCGAGTCGCACTGGGTGAAGTTGCGCGCGTTCTTGGCCTTGGCGTGGGCCGAAACCTGGCCGCGATAGGTATTGTCTGAGAAGCCGGCAGCAATGCCCTTGGAAATGATACGGCTGGACGTGTTCTTGCCCAGATGGATCATCTTGGTACCGCTATCGACCTGCTGATAGCCGTTCGAAATGGCGATGGAATAGAACTCGCCACGCGAACCGTCGCCGCGCAGGATGCAGCTCGGATATTTCCAGGTGATCGCCGAACCGGTTTCCACCTGGGTCCAGGAAATCTTGGAATTCACACCGCGGCAATCGCCGCGCTTGGTGACGAAATTGTAGATGCCGCCCTTGCCGTCCTTGTCGCCGGGGTACCAGTTCTGGACGGTGGAGTACTTGATCTCGGCATTGTCGAGGGCAACAAGCTCAACCACGGCAGCGTGGAGCTGGTTTTCATCGCGCATCGGCGCGGTGCAGCCTTCGAGATAGCTCACATAGCTATCGTCTTCCGCGATGATAAGCGTGCGCTCGAACTGACCGGTATTCTTTTCATTGATACGGAAATAGGTCGACAGCTCCATGGGGCAGCGAACGCCCTTGGGGATGAAGACGAACGATCCGTCGGTGAAGACCGCCGAGTTCAGGGTCGCATAGTAATTGTCGGTGACGGGAACGACCGAGCCGAGATATTTTTTCACCAGCTCGGGGTGTTCGCGCACGGCTTCCGAGATCGAGCAGAAAATGATGCCGACCTTGGCCAGCTCTTCGCGGAAGGTGGTGACCACCGAAACGGAGTCGAAAACGGCGTCGACGGCGACATTGGCACCGAAGGGCGTTCCAGTCGGCTCGCCAGCGCCCTGCACACCGGCGAGGATCGCCTGTTCCTTTAGCGGAATACCCAGCTTGGCATAGGTCTTCAGCAGTTCCGGATCGACCTCGTCGAGGCTCTTCGGGCCATTGAAATTCTTGGGCGCGGAATAGTAGCTGATCGCCTGAAAGTCGATCTTTGGATAGTGCACCTTGGCCCAGTTGGGCTCATCCATGGTCTGCCAGCGGCGGAACGCTTCCAGCCGCCATTCCAGCATCCATTCGGGCTCTTCCTTCTTGGCCGAGATCAGGCGGACGGTGTCTTCGTTGAGACCAATTGGCGCGACATCGGATTCGATGTCGGACTCAAAGCCATATTTGTACTTGTCGACGTCCAGCGCCAGAACCTGATCGACGGTTTCGCGGTCGATCTCTTCCTTGAGCGTCGGAATATTGTAGTCCGCCATCAGGCTTCTCCTTTGTGACCAAAAGCGGTTCAAGGCCGCTCCGGCCGGTCGTCAAACAGGTGGTCAGGACTAATCCTAAGCCGCCTGCCCTCCCCGCCGCTGACGGGCAAGGATCGTTTGAAATCCAGCGAGAAACGCTTCCACGTCTCCCATATGAGAGCTCCAGCCGAAGCTGACGCGCAGAGCGCATTCGGCAAGGCTTGTCGGCACACCCATGGCGGCCAGCACATGGCTGGCGCCCACCTTGCCTGACGAACAGGCCGAGCCCGACGAGACGGACAGGCCCGCCAGATCGAGCGCCATCATCGCGGTGGCATTGCCGACGCCCGGGACGGCGAAATTGACGACATTGCCAATCCGCTCGGCACCGGCGCCAAAAATCGTCACATCCGGAGCAAGAGCCGTAAGGCCCGCTTCGGTTGCAGTGACCAGCGCCGCCATGGCCTCGGCATCGTAGCTGGTGGCCTCAGCAGCGGCGCCAAAGGCCGCAATCAGGGCCGCAGATTCGGTGCCGCCACGGCGGCCCTGTTCCTGCCCGCCACCCGGAATGAACCGGACGACATCCGCATGTCCCTTGACGAGGAGTGCGCCGATGCCCGCTGGCCCGCCGATCTTGTGGGCGCTGATGGCCATCATGTCGGGTGCGGAGGCCGCAAAATCCAGATCGAGCCTGCCAAAAGCCTGCACGGCATCGACCACAAGCGTGTGACGCGTGGGACCCACCAGCGCATTGATCGCGCCCATGGGCTGGACTACGCCGGTTTCATTATTGACCCAGTGCACAGCGACCAGCAGCGTCATGCCCTCTGCATCGGCCCGCGCCAAAGCAGCCGCCAGTTGATCGAGATCAATGCAGCCATGGGCATCAAGGCCGATAGTCCACAATGGAAGACCGCTTGCCTCGGCGGCTTTCGACACTGCGGCATGTTCGCCGGCGCTCAGCGCAATGGCGCCAGCCGAAAAGGTGCGTGCACCGGCGACAATGGCCTGGGTTAGCGCTTCGGTGGCCGAAGAGGTGAAAACGACCTGGCGCGATTCTGCGCCGGCGAGCCTGGCCACCTGGCGGCGGCCGGTTTCGATGGCATCGCGCAGTGCGCGGCCATGGGCGTGCAC
>JAEYTY010000141.1 GCA_023433775.1 Pseudomonadota bacterium
CCCCTCCACCACGCTTCGCGTGGTCCCCCTCCCCCGCAGGCGGGTGAGGAAAGAAGCGACCTCATCCCCGAGTCAGCATGTCGATCAGAGGGTCGCGGGTTGGGGGATGATCGATCTGCCTGGGCGACCAGAGGTGCATGTCGAGGAAGTGACCGGTGAGGCGCAGGGCGTTGCGGAGGTCTTCGGGGGAGGCATTGCCGCGCATGGAGAGGAAGCTGGGCAGCGGCAGGAGGCGATCGAGATAGGGCGCGGCGGCGGCGCGGGAGACGGCGCGGCCGGATTTGGGTGAGACATGGGTGAGGTCGGTCGTGACGCCGGTGGCGGCGCAGCTGGTGAGATCGAGGCCGAAGCCGAGTTCGTCGAGCAGGGCCAGCTCGAAACGGGCGAGCGCGGCGGCGTCGGGGTCGTTGTCGATAAGATTGAGGGCGGAAGCGAGAAGGCCATCGTGCGGATCGCGCTCGGGCAGCAGGCGCAGATGTTCGCAGACCAGTTGGGCGAGATAGAGCCGGGTGCGATCGGCAATGAGGCTGGCGGCGCGGGCCTGCAGCAATTCGACGGTGAAGGCGCCCAGATGATCTTCAAGCCGGGCGCGCCAGGTGAGCTGGATGGTGTTGCCCGGCTGGAGCGTGGCCGAGAGTTTTGAGGATCGGCCACCGCGAATGAGCCCCATATAGCGGCCGCGCCCGGCGACCATTGCCTCGGCAATGACGCTGGATTCGCCGTGACGGCGGACGCCTATGAGAAGGGCTTCACCGGTCCATTCCATGCATGGCGCCTAGGTTGTATCGCCATTCACCTGATGCCGGCCTGCAAATGCCAGTTTTCTGCGCTTCCGGTGCTCACGTACCCTAACGTACGCTGCGCTCCGGTTCCCGAAAACCGACATTTTCGGCGCCGCCTGAGCTGAATGGCGATGCAACCTAGTTCTTCCCATGGGGGAATTCCAGGCCCATTTCGCGGTAGCGCTCGGGGTCTTCGGCCCATTTTTCGCGGACTTTGACGAAGAGGAAGAGGTGGATGGGCACCTCGTACATGGCCATGAGTTCCTTGCGGCTTTCCGCGCCGATGGCCTTGATGGTCTGGCCGCCGGCGCCGAGCACGATCTTCTTGTGGCTATCACGGGTGACGTAGACGACCTGATCGATCTTGTAGGAGCCGTCCTTCTGGATCTTGAAGGACTCGGTTTCGACCGTGACGTTATAGGGGATTTCGTCGTGGACGCGCAGGAAGAGCTTTTCGCGCGTGATCTCGGCCGCGGTGATGGCCATGGTGAGATCGGTGAGGTGATCCTCGGGGAAATGCCATGGCCCGGGCGGGATATGCTTGACGCACCAGTCGATGAAATCCTGCACGCCATGGCCCTTGAGCGCGGAGAGCATGAAGGTGGCTTCAAAGCGCAGACGCTCGTTCAGCTTTTGCGACAGCGCCAGCAGGCTCTCGTTCTTGACCGTGTCGATCTTGTTGATGATCAGCACTTTGGGGTGCGTGATGTCTTCGAGGCCTTCAAGCAGTGATTCAATTTCGGGGGTTATCCCCCTGTCGGCATCAATCAAAAAGGCGACGAGGTCGGCGTCCCCTGCCCCGCCCCAGGCATTGTCGACCATGGCACGCTCAAGCCGCTTCTTGGGCTGAAAAATGCCGGGCGTGTCGATGAAGACGAGCTGGGCTTTATCGAGCGTCAACACACCGCGCACCTGACTGCGGGTGGTTTGCGCCTTGTGGGTGACGATGGACACTTTGGTGCCGACGAGGGAATTGAGCAGGGTCGATTTTCCGGCATTGGGGGCGCCGACAAGGGCGATGAAGCCGCAGGACGTATCGGACAGTTCAACGGATGTGTTCATTGCGGTGCCTATCTGCCTTCCTGCCAGACCTTGCGGGCGACGAGGAAGCGTTCGGCCGCCTTGTGCTCGGCGATTTTCTTGGACGGGCCGATGGCCTCGATCCGCTCAAAACCTTCAAGGCTGACGGCGATGGTGAATTCGGGGGCGTGGTCGGGGCCAGAACGGGCAATCTGGATATAGGTGGGCGGCTCCAGGCCGCGCGCCTGGGCCCATTCCTGCAGCGTTGTCTTGGCGTCGGCGCGGCCCGCCTGCCCGCCGGCGAGGAATGGCGCGAAGAGGCGGGTGACGAAAATATGGGCCTTGGCGAGGCCGCCATCGAGATAGATCGCGCCGATAATGGCTTCGGTGACGTCGCCGAGGATGGCGTCCTTCTCGGCGCCGCCGCTGCGCGCTTCGCTGTCGCCCAGGATCATGTGATGGCCCAGATCAAGCTGGCGGGCGATTTCGGCGCAGGTTTCCTTGCGCACGAGGGTGTTGAGCGTACGGCTGAGATCACCCTCATTGGCTTTGGGCGAGCGCTGATAGAGCATGTCGGCGACGACGAGGCCGAGCACGCGGTCGCCCAGAAATTCCAGCCGCTGATAGGAGTGTTCGATGCGCCTTGCGGGCGAGAGGGCGCTTGAATGGGTTAGCGCCCGCTCCAGAAGTGCAGGATCGGCAAAGCTGTATTCCAGCTTTTGCTGGAGCCTTTCCAACCCTTTGTCGCGTCGGCTCACGGCGCGGACACACCGTCATAGGGCTGGTCGCCGGAGACGGGCTGGAACATGCGATCCCAGCGCACATTGGCCGGCCACTGCCAGATCTGCCAGGGCGCGATATTGTCCTTGATGGAGAAGAAGCGCGCCTCGGCCTTGGCGATCAGATTGACCGCCGGCACATAGCCCACCTGACTGAGCACGCGGCTATCAGCCGAGCGGTCGCGATTGTCGCCCATCATGAAGAAATGGCCGGCGGGCACGACATATTCGGGCGTGTTGTCGAGCGGAGCGTTGTCGGAGATTTCCTGGATGATATGGGTCGTGCCCTCGGGGAAAGTCTCGCGATAGACAATGACCTCGCGGGTATCGCCATTGCTGTCTGTGTCCAGAGCCCGGCCGATTTCCTCGCGCTCGACCATCACTCCGTTGATGTAAAGGCGTCCGTCTGTGACCTGGATGGTGTCGCCGGGCATACCGACGATGCGCTTGATGTATTCCATGGTCTGCGGGACCGGGCGGAACACGGCCACATCGCCGCGATCGGGATCGCGGCCCAGGATGCGGTTGGAGATGGGCAGTTCAAAATCAAGCAGGGTGAAATTGCCGAAGCGGCCCAGCGAGAAGGAATGCTTGCCATAGCCCCAGACGAATTTGTTGGCGACAAAATAGTCGCCAATCATCAGCGTCTGCTGCATGGAGGCGGTGGGGATGGAAAAGGGCTGGTAGAGGAAGAAACGCAGCACGATGGCGATGAGCAGCGCTTCGACGATGACCACGAAAGTTTCCACCCACTCATTGGCGGCAGACTTTTTGGCGGGCTTTTCGGTGGTCTGAGACATTGCTTTCCCCGGTTGGGCGGTGCGCAAGCGTTAGAGCCTTGGTGCAGCCGGGTCAACGGGCCGCGCTTCGATGACGACAAAGGCCTGGGCGAGATCGGCATCGTCGGTGATGGTCAGGTGGATATGGGCCTCGTGGCCTTGTGGTACAAGCCGGGACAGGGCCTGGGCGGCGCCATTGGTCAAATGCATGGTGGGCTTGCCCGAGGGCAGGTTCACCACGCCCATATCCCGCCAGTAAACGCCCGAATTAAGGCCGGTGCCGAGGGCCTTGGAACAGGCCTCCTTGGCGGCGAAGCGCTTGGCATAGGAGGCGGCGCGGCTGGCGCGGGCATCGGACTTCTTCTGCTCAATTTCAGTGAAGCAACGCTGCACGAAGCGGTCGCCGAAACGATCAAGCGCATCGCCGACGCGATGGATCTGGATGAGATCGGAGCCGAGGCCGATAATCACTTCACACCCTGAATGCCGCGGCTGCCCGGCTTGACGGCGGGAATGGCGGCGAGTTCGGGCGGAAGCTGGTCGGCGGGATAGGCCGGAACCTTGTATTCGATGAGGCTCACCAGCGGCACGCCGATTTCGGCCTCGCCGCCGGAGCGGTCGATGAGGCAGGCTGCGGCGACCACATTGGCGCCGATGGCGCGCAGGGCCTCGACACATTCGCGGATGGAGAGGCCTGTGGAGACGATGTCCTCGACCACGATCACCTTATCGCTGGCCTCGATTTCAAAGCCGCGGCGGAGTTCGAACTTGCCCTCGACACGCTCGGTGTAAAGCGCAGGCACCTTCAACTGGCGCGCGGTTTCGTAGCCGGGGATGATGCCGCCGATGGCGGGCGAGACGACCTTGGTGACATCGCCAAAGCCTTCGGCGTGGATCTTGTCGGCCAGGGCCTTGCACAGCTTTTCAGTCTGGTGGGCGAACTGGAAGACTTTGGCCTTTTGCAGGAAGACGGGCGAGCGCAGGCCCGACGAGAGGATGAAATGGCCCTCCAGCATGGCGCCGCATTCGCGGAAAATGGCCAGCACTTCATCCTTAGTCATCGCGCAAACTCCTGTCGACATTGCCGTCCCACTCGAGCGTCGAGATCATCCCCGCTTCGCGTATGCCAGCCCGCTGGACGGCGGAAAGGCCGGGGCTGCGCTTGAGCGTTGCCAGAACATCGGTCAGTTGCGCAAGGTCGCGCACCTCGATTTCAAAAATCATCTGGTGGAAGTCGGGCGAAATCATCCGCATGACCAGATTGTTGATGTTCGCCCCGCAGGCGGCGATGGCCGAGGAAATCTGCGCCAGCGAGCCCGGACGATTGACCGATTCCATGGAAATTACGGTCGGGTAGAGTTTTTCCTCAATGCCGGAGAGGTTCCAGCGCACATCCACCCAGGCGACGTCGCTGTCATGCATTTCGTTGAGCGCATCGGAATGGATGGGATAGACGGTCAGCGGCTTGTCGGGCTCGAGAATGCCGACCAACCGGTCGCCGGGCAGCAGGCCTTCGCCGGAAAAGCCGACCGGGGTATGGAAATCGAGCTGGGCCAAAGCGGCAGTGGCGCGCGGACCCGAACGCTGGCCGCCAGGCACACGGAAGCGGAACTGATTGGTGGCGCGCAAGGCAAACCAGCCGTCTGCGGTATCAGCCACAGGCAATTCAAGCTTGCGGCGGCGCTTGCGGATGCCCTTGACCTGGGCCAGGGCCGCAGCCAGCGGCTCGCTGCCCAGCTTGCCCTCCCCCACAGCAACCAGAAGGTCGCGCTTTGAGGGATAATCGAGAGCTTCAGCCAGGGTTTTACTCTCGGCGTCGTCGAGCATGACGCCCTCGCGCTCCAGCATCATGTTGAGCACATGTTCGCCCAGGGAGAAGGCGCGCTGGGCGGCGGACTGGCGCACGGAACGCCGAATGGCGGCGCGGGCCTTGCCGGTGGCGGCAATGCCAATCCAGTTGCTGGGCGGGCGATGATTGTGATCGCGGAGGATTTCGACCTCGTCACCCGAATGAAGCTGGGTGACGAGCGGCAGGATCAAGCCATTGATCTTGGCGCCGACGCAGGTGTCGCCGATATCGGTGTGCAAGGCGTAGGCAAAATCGATGGGCGTCGCGCCACGCGGCAGGGCGATCAGGCGCCCGCGCGGGGTGAAGCAGAACACCTGATCCTGAAACAGTTCGAGCTTGGTGTATTCGAGGAAATCCTCGGAGGCGATGCCCGATGTCAGGTGGCTGATCGTCTGGCGCAGGGAGCCATAGGCCTGGCTCTCATTCTCGATACGCCCGAGATTGGCCGAGGCGCCATCCTTGTAAAGCGCATGGGCGGCAATGCCGAATTCGGCGACGCGGTCCATGTCTTCGGTGCGAATCTGAAGCTCCACACGCTGACGGCCGGGGCCGACAATGGTGGTGTGGATGGACTGATAGTCGTTGTGCTTGGGGACGGAAATATAGTCCTTGAAGCGGCCTGGAACGACCTTCCACTGGGTATGGATGAAACCGACGGTGCGATAGCACTCCTCGACCGAATTCACGATGATCCGGAAGCCGATCATGTCGGAGAGCTGTTCGAGGGCAATCGACTTGCGTTCGATCTTGGAGAAGATCGAATAGGGAGACTTGACCCGTGCCTTTACCCGGGCGGTGATCCCTGCCTCGGCCAGACGCTCGGTGACTTCAGCGGTGATGGTGTCGATAGCTTCGCTGTTGTCGGCGCGAAGCTGATCGAGCCGCGCAGTGATGGCCGCATAATGTTCGGGCTGGAGAATGCGGAAGCTGAGGTCTTCCAACTCGTTGCGCATGTCCTGCATACCCATGCGGCCGGCCAGCGGGGCATAGATATCCATGGTTTCCTGGGCAATGCGGGTCTGCTTTTCGACCGGCATATGCTCCAGGGTGCGCATATTGTGCAGCCGGTCGGCCAGCTTCACCAGCAGAACGCGGACATCCTGACTGATGGCCAGCAGCAGCTTGCGCAGATTTTCGGCCTGAGCCTCTTCGCGGCTGACGAGATTGAGCCGTTCGATCTTGGTGAGGCCATCGACAATGGCGGCGATTTCCTCGCCGAACAGCTGGTCGATTTCGGCGCGGGTGGCGTCGGTATCCTCAATGGTGTCGTGCAGCAGACCCACGGCAATCGAAGCGTCATCGAGCTTCAATTCGGTCAGGATCGCCGCGACTTCCAGCGGATGATTGAAGTAGGGGTCGCCCGAGGCACGCTTCTGCGAGCCATGCTTTTGCATGGCGTAGACATAGGCCTTGTTCAACAATTGCTCGTCGGCGTTCGGGTTGTAGGCCTGAACGCGTTCGACAAGCTCGTACTGACGCATCATGAATTGGTCGCCGCTCGCTTAAAAAATGAGCTTAGCGCTTTGAAAGAAAATGGGAATAGCTGAGCCAAAAGAAAACCCCGGCTCGCGCCGGGGCTTTTGTAACTTGCCGCTGGGGCGAAGCCCTTAGTCGTCTCTGCGTTCCGGCGGAGCGAGGCTTTCGATGCCGCGCAGCAATTCTTCTTCGCTGATCGTGTCGAAATTGATCGAATCGTCATCGCCGGCGCTTTCCACAAGCGGGGCAGCGTGGGCTTCGGGCTCATCGACCTCGACATATTTCTGCATCGAGTGGATCAGGTCCTCGTGCAAATCTTCGGGCGAAATGGTGCCATCGCCAATTTCGCGCAGGGCAACGACGGGATTCTTGTCGTTGTCGCGGGAAACAGTGATCTGCGCGCCGGAGGAAATCATGCGCGCGCGATGAGCGGCCATGAGAACGAGATCGAAGCGATTTTCGACCTTTTCAATGCAGTCTTCAACGGTGACGCGGGCCACGAACGTCTCCACTCGTTTTGGGGAAATGAACCCGTGCACTACACGATGCAGCGCGCCATGACAAGGTTTAGCGTGCACAGAGCAGCTCCCCGCTTGTTCATTGGCCCGAAACGTGAGAATACCAACAACAATAATAAAAACTGCGGTAGAACTTATTCAATCTGCGCCGGCGCGCAAAATGTCCGGATTATTGCCCAGGCTCGCTCGCCGCGTTTTGGAGTATTTTTTATGACAATTGACCCACGCGAAAAGATCGCGCTGTTCATCGATGGCGCCAATCTCTACGCCACCTCAAAGGCCATCGGCATCGATATTGACTATCGTAAGCTCCTCACCGAATTCAGCTCGAAAGCCTATTTGCTGCGGGCAAACTACTATACGGCCCTGGTGGAAGATCAGGAATATTCCTCCATCCGCCCGCTGATCGACTGGCTCGACTACAATGGCTACACGGTGGTGACCAAGCCGGCCAAGGAATTTACCGACGCGGCGGGACGCCGCAAGATCAAGGGCAATATGGACATCGAGCTCACCGTCGATGCGCTTGAGCTTTCAGCCTATTACGATCATCTGGTGCTGTTTTCGGGCGACGGGGACTTTACCGCGCTGGTGTCCGCCCTGCAGCGCCGGGGCAAGCGGGTGACGGTTGTTTCGACCCTCACGACATCAACCCCGATGATATCCGACGACCTGCGCCGGCAGGCCGACTTTTTCCTCGATGTCGCTGATCTCGCCAAGGCCGTGGGCCGGCCTCAGGCGGCTAGGGTGCCGGTTGAGGCTTAGCCGCGCCCGCCTTCCTTCATGATGCGGGATTTGTCGCGGTTCCAGTCGCGATTGCGCTCGGTTTCGCGCTTGTCATAGTTCTTCTTGCCCTTGCCCACCCCGAGCAAAAGCTTGGCGAGGCCCTTGTCGTTGAAGAACAATTTCAGCGGCACGATGGTGTTGCCGGCGCGGGCGACTTCCTGGCCGAGATGTGCAAGCTGCTTGCGCGACACCAGAAGCTTGCGCGGGCGCTTTTCTTCGTGATTGAAGCGATTGGCCTGCAGATATTCCGGAATATGGGCGTTGATCAGCCAGAGCTCGCCCTTTTCAGGCGAGGCATAGGATTCGGTGATCTGGGCCTTGCCCATGCGCAGGGATTTGACCTCGGTGCCGGTCAGCACAATGCCGGCCTCGATGGTTTCGCCAATCTCATAATCATAACGCGAGCGACGGTTTTCAGCCACGATACCGTGGCTGATCACCCCATTCTTCGATTTGTCGTTCTTCTGCGCCATGAAAATCCCGTTCGCATTCGCGATGCGAAAACCAATGCGGTCTTTGTATCTAGTTCCTAGATAAGACCCGCATGGGCAATTGCAAAGTCCATGGCGTCCTGCGTCGGCTTGCTGATCGGGACCAGGGGCAGTCGCATTTCGTTGGCGCAGAGGTTCAACCTGTTGGCGACATATTTCACCGGCGCCGGATTGGGCTCCATGAACAGGTCCTTGTGCAGATAGACCAGTTTGTCGTTGACCTCGCGGGCAGCGGCAAAATCGCCTGCGAGGGAAAGCTCCTGCATCTGCGAACAGAGGCGGGGCGCAATATTGGCGGTGACCGAAATACAGCCGTGGCCGCCAAGGGCATTAAAGCCCAAGGCGCTGCTGTCATCGCCCGAGAGCAGGATGAAATCCTTGCCCAGCTTGCTGCGCTGGAGGTTGGCGCGCTCCATATTGCCGGTCGCGTCCTTGACCCCGACAATATTGGAATGGGCTTCGTGCAGGCGCGCAATGGTGTCAACGGCAAGATCGACAATGGTGCGACCGGGCACGGAATAGAGAACGATCGGAATGCCGACGGCCCTGGCCACAGCCGAAAAGTGCTGGAAGAGGCCTTCCTGATTGGGCTTGTTGTAATAGGGCACAACCGAGAGCACGGCATCGGCGCCGATTTCTTCGGCAAACTTCGCCAGCGACACAGCTTCAGCCGTCGAATTGGAGCCGGCACCGGCAATGACCGGCACGCGCTTATTGGCCACTTCGACGCAGATTTCGACGACACGGCGATGTTCGTCATGGCTGACCGTGGGGCTTTCGCCGGTGGTGCCGACGGGCACCAGGCCGTGCGAGCCCTCGGAAATCTGCCAGTCGACAAAGCTTGCGAAGGCTTTCTCATCCACGACCCCGTTTTGCATTGGGGTGATGAGTGCCGGTATCGAACCTCGCAGCATTTTGTCGGTATTCCTCAATTGGCGTCCGAACCTTGTCGGCGCATAGGCTTGTCATATTGGCCATGCGCCGGGCGGCGCACAACAGGCCGCACCATACTTTTAACCGCCGCCCGCCACAAGGCGGGCCCGCATGGGCGACAGATCCGGCCTTGTGAGTGTGGCAGCGCCGCCGCTAAACTGGGCACAGGGAGATTCCATGCGCCGAAGCCGAACCATTCCGGAAGACCACGCCGCTTTTGCGGACCTGCCTGTGCGCCATGTCGTGCTCAGCGATATGCGCGTGCGCGCGGCGGTGCATCTGCGCGGGGATTTTGGCGCGGGGCGCATACCGGTGGTCTGCCTTGCCGGCTATAGCCGGAATATGAGCGACTTCACGGGGTTTGCCGACTATTTCAAACGGCTGGGGCCGGGCAATTGGCCCGTGGCGCTGATCGACCTGCCGGGGCGCGGGCGCGCGACGGACCGGGTAAGCGCTGAGGATTATAGCTCGCTGGCGGACGCGCGGGACGTCGCCGATATTTTCGCGGCGCTGGGTATTGATCGCGCCATCATGCTCGGCCAGGGCTATGGCGGACAGGTGACCATGGCGCTGGCGGCGGCGCATCCGCTGCTGGTGGCCGGGACCATTTTGCTCGATTCCGGCCCGGTCACGGATTCGCGCGGGATTGTGCGGCTGCGCAACAATCTCGACCACGTGATGGCGCAGCGTGGCGCCAAGGCAGTGAATTCAGCCTTTCGCCGAATGCTGACCGGAGATTATCCGGGGCTGGGCGAGGCCACGCTCGACAGCCTCGCGCAACGCAGCCACTGGTTCGACAAGCGGGGACGTGCGCGGGCGCTCTATGATCAGAGGCTGATTGATGCGCTGAAAAGCTTCAATTTTGACGATGTGCTGGTGGCGCAATGGCCGCTCTATGACGCGCTGAAATGCGGGGCGCTGATGCTGCTGCGCACGCAACTGACCGACCAGCTGCGCCGCGAAACATTTGACGAGATGACCCGGCGCCGGCCCGACGCCATCGCCATGACCATTTCCGGGCAAGGCTCCCCTGCCCTTTTTGACCAGCACGAGGAAATCGAAGCGGTGGCGGAATTCGTGTTTCGCACCAGCGAGCGATTGCAGCGCAAGGCGGCGTAGAGGCGTTGCATCTGCGGCGCGCTACCGGCTTTCGCGCGCCTTTTTGGCAATGGCCAGCAAGGATGCCTGCACAATCCATTCTTCGCGCTCGATGCGCCCCTTGGGGGCAATTCGGCCATCGAGCCAGGCGACATTGGCCGGTGTCCAGGCGGCAATCTGGTCAAAATAATAGATATTGAGCGCGTGCAGCGCTGATTCCGATTTTGGCCCTATGCCTTTGATTTCCTTGAGATCATCGCCCAGGCCCTCTGTCGGCTTTTCGCGCTCGACCGGCCGGACCAGACCGGTGTCCGGCTTGGCCTCGGGCACTTTCGCAGGGGCGCCGGACGACGCCTTGCGCTCAAGCGTTTCGTCATTGGCAGCGGCGCGGGCGAGACGGCGCGCCGATGATGTGGGCGGCTTTGCTGGGGGCGTCGCGACCGACGGGATGGTCTGCGCCAAAACCGCTTCGGGCAGGATTGCCGGCATATAGCGGTCCTGCGAATTGGCGTGGGCGATGCGGCGGCCCGCATAGCCAATAATGCAGCCAAAGAGATAGGCGACGAGGATCAGCAGGGCGACTTCGATCATGTGGTCAAAGGTCATCCCGGCACCCCGCTATTTCCGGAACGGCACAAAGCTCAGCCAACCGGTGACAAGGCCGACCAGGGCCGCGCCGGCCAGCCAGGGCCAATATATGCTCACCAGAAAGATCAGTGTCTCCCATGAAGGCATCAGAAACCCCTTCGTGCAGGGCGGAGCAAGCGCGTCTGGCCGGTGGTGCTATTGGTGTTCATCCAGCACCGAGATCACGATGCGGCGGTTCTGCCGTTTTCCGGCGGCTGTGTTGTTGTCCGCGACCGGCACAGCCTCGCCATAGCCGATGGCATAGACCCGATCGGGAGAGAGGCCGCGCGCAATCAACTCATCCACAACGGCTTCGGCCCGCGCGACGGACAGCGCCAGGTTGAGCTTGTCGTCGCCATCGGCATCGGTATGCCCCTCCACATGCACAATGGCGTCAGAGCAGGTTTCGAGCGCCTCGGCAAAGGCATCGAGAACAGGCGCGGCGCCAGCAGCAATCAGCGCCGCACCGGACTGGAAGAGGATGGCGTTTTGCGCCGAAAGCGCGTCGACGGTGTCCCGGCAAATAGCAGCAGGCTTGGAAGGCACAGGCGGTGGCGCCGGGGCAACAGGCGGCGCGGCCGCGATTTCAGGCTGGCTGGCGGGCGCCTTTGGCGGTGTTTCGGCCTCGGGTTGCAGCGTAGTTTCTACAGGGGCCGACGTCTGCGGCTCAGCAGCGGGCGGGGGTGCCAACTCTTCTGATTGCTCTGTTAAAGCTGTTTGGGCTGCGTCAACCGCGGGCACCTGCGAGGCTGACGCGTCAGTCGGCGCAGTTTCAGCGGCGCTTTCCTCGGTGCTGGCAGCAGGGATTTCGGGCTCCGCGGCGCGGGCAACACCCGCTGGCGCGGCAATGGTCAGGGTCCATTCCTCGGCGCTGTCGCCGAGAATTGTCGCAGCCGCGATATTGGCGTCGGCAGCGCGTCCCTCTCCCGTGACGGTCCAGACCGTGCCGTCAAAGCTGGCTTCGCCTTCGGAGAGGAGAGCCAGAATATCGAGTGCGCGCAAGGCATTATCAATAAAGCCTTCCGGCGCGCCTGGATTGATGAGGGTTTCGTCCTGAAGCTTGCTGCCGACGCGAACGGCCATGAATCGTTGCACCGTTTCGGCTGGGACAGCACCGGTGACGCGCACGCCGCCATCGACCGACTTCGACGCTGACCACAAATAGGGACCGGCAGGCACAGGATCGGCAGCGGCGATGTCACTGCTGACGTCGGCGCCGATGGCGGCGCTCAAAATGCCGAGGCTGCTCTCGCGGGCCGCGTTGTTGCTGGCGACACCGGCAATGGTCCAGTCGTCACCGTCGAACGCGACGCGCCCTTCGTCCAGCAGCAGCAAGGCATCCATGGCAGCCCGGACAGTTCCGACAAAATCATCCGGCGCGCCGAGACTGACCTGGGTGTTATCGGTCACGCGCGCACCGGCCTTGACCGCCAGATAGGCCCGAAGCGCATCCGCCGGCACATTGCCTTCAAACAGAAAGCTGCCATCGGCAAGGCGTTCGGCGGACCAGAGATAGGGATTGACGGTGACCGGACCGGCCAGCGTTTCCGATACGTCGAGGGCCCAACCGGCCTGTGCCAGGGATTGCACGGCGAATTCGGTATTGATGGCGGCCCGGTTAATCGCGGTCGCTGCCGCACCGCTGACCGTCCAGGACGTTCCATCAAACGATGCTTCACCCGACGCCATTAAGGGCATGAATTTTATGGCTTTTAGAGCGGACGCTTCGAAATTGGTTGGCTCGCCTGAGGCATAGGAAAGGGCGGAACTTGCGCGGGCGCCGGCCGCATTGAGAAGGGCGGTTTCAACATCAGGATTGGGCACCATGCCGGAGAGAATAACATTTCCGTTGGCCTGCTTTGCTGCTGCGAACCTATATTGAGAGGCGCGCGGCGCCCGCAGATCACTTGCGTTTACCTCAAGGCCTTCCGGAACAATCGTGGCGATGGCCACGCGCAAGGCCAGAAAATCGCTGGAACTTGCGGCAATGCCCGAAAGGGTCACGAGATTATCTCGGACGGTGAAACGGCCTTCGGAGAGATGGGGCAACACGTCGAGCCCAAAATCAGCGGCGGTGCGATAGGTCGCCGGGGCACCCTGCCCTAATTTGAGGTAGCTGATATCGGCGTTCTTGATTGCGGCGAATGCACTTCGCGTGCGCTCATCGGGGGCGTAACCATCAAAGACCAGCACGCCGGTTTCCTGAAGGCTGACGCTCAGCCAGTAATCGGAGACCGTCGGGGGCGACAATTCGACAATTGAACCGGCGCCCGAGAGAGCTTCGATAACTGCCTGCGCCACCTCAAAATTTGGCGGGGTACCGGAAATCCGGCTGACACCATCAATGATGCTGGCTTCGCCATGTTCAAGCTGGCTCAATTGTTCAAGCAGGATACGCGACAGGTCGGCAAATCCCTCGGGCGCCCCCGAGGCGAGCGAGACGCCTGTCGCGACAGGCACACCGGAGAGGTCCGCCAAGCGATAGCGCTCAACAAGCGTTTCCTCGGGGACATTGCCCGTCACGGAGATGCGGTCGCCGTCGAAACTCGCGGTCCACAGATAGGGCGTCGCACGCATGGGCGTGAAATTGGCCTCACCAAGGGAAATTCCTGCCGGAGGTTCGGCCGAGGCCATTTGCAATTGCCCGAGTGCGCGCGGCGAAATTGCGTCGCCCGACATGCTGAGCATGAGATCGGTCAGGACAAAGCGCCCATTGTGAACGCGGGCCGCCTGGGCGAGCGCAAAATCCACTCCAGCCTGCCACCGATCCTCATCGGGCTGGCCGGAATTAATCGTCAGCGCTTCGGCATTGACCCTGGGAAGGGACAACAGCTGCTGGCGGGTCGCCTCATGGGGAACACTGCCAAGCAGCCGTATGCTTGAATTTTCTACAATGGCTTCAAAGACATAAGGCGAGGCAATAGGGGCAAGGGTGACCTGATCAGAGACAGATGAAACGCCGGTCAGGCTGGCAAGATGAGTCAGAGCCGCGGTGCGCTGATCATGGGTGGTAGCAGTGCCGGCAAGCGCGGCGTGTCGCCCATCAAACCGGACATGCGCCCAAGAAAGTCCCGCATCGGCGAGGCTTTTCTGGCCCGACATGGACAAATGTTCGACCATGGACGGCGAGGACATCGCCAAGGCAGCGACAGTGCCGACCACGACTGTAACGACGCCCGGCGCCACCCACCTGAGGAGGTCCCTGATCATCCCGAATCCATTGGAATACCGCAACTTTCCGGAGGGTAGATGATTTGCGACCCGGCACAAAGACAAATGCCGATTGAACAATGGAATTTGGCGCGAGGCATGTGGCGCGAGATTTCAATTGAGATCGACACGCCGTGCGAAGCAGGCATTCAATCGAAATGAGATTCAGGAGTAGCGGGATGACTTACTATAGCATGGCCCAAAAGCAGAAAGGCCCGGCGTGAGCCGGGCCTTTCCAATCGAAACTGGTTTCGATTATTCGAAAGTCTTCGAAGCCTTGAAGGTGAGCTTGTAAGCGCCGCTCTGGTACACTTCGCCCGCAACGCCAGCCTTGAAGCCAGCAGCCTTGGGGGTTGCGTCGCCAGGAGCCCAATCCAGGCCAACCTTGCCGTAGAAGTCGCTGGAAGGCGTATTGTTGCCCCAGACGCCAACTTCACCCGTCAGCTTGACGGATTCGGAGACGGCAGCAACGATCTGCGCTGCAACGTGGTAGCTGGTCACGCCGGCATTGTTGCCAACGTAGTACTTGCCACCGAGGTTGAGTTCGACGCCTTCGGTAACCTTGGCACCGACAGAACCACCAACACCGTAGTCGGTCAGGCCGACCGAACCACCGAGAGCTTCAACATCGGCTGCGATCTTGAAGATGTCGAAGGTGGCTTCTGCGCCGACGAGAGCGGCCCAGTTGGTGACGTTTGCAGCAGTGACGTCAGCAGCGAATGCACCGCGAACCTTGAACGCGTCGAAGGTTGCGGTTGCACCGACGTGCATACCCCAGCTGTCGACAACGCCGTCCAGGATGCCACGAGCATAACCGGTGGCGTGGGCAGTGATGCCTTCGCCAGCGTAGGAGATAACGCCAACGGCAGTGCCGGTGGTGTCAAGACGTTCCAGGCCAGCAGCGGCAGTGACGCCATTGCCGAGGTCGCTGGTGATCTGGATCACGTGACCCTTGAGGAAGTTAGCGTCGGCATCCTTGTCGAGCAGGGTACCGTCGTTGCGGTTGTTGCCGAAGAGGCCAACCCAGTTGAACGGACGTGCGTCGCCGAAGTTGGCGATCGAGCCCTTCTTACCAGCCATGATGACAGTGCTGTCACCGACCGAAACATAGGCTTCGTCGATCTGGAGCGGGGTGTTGTCACCACCGGCAACAGGAACGTTGGCGTTCAGAACGCGCTGCTGATCAACCTGCTTCAGAACGATGGTTGCCTTGGCAACGCCGAAATCGGAGTCAGCCGAACCAACGAACTTCACCCAAGCTTCAACCTTGGATTCCCAGTCATTACGGCCGCCGGCATAGGCAGCAACCGGAGCAGCCAACTGAACTGCGGTCTGACCCGCGTTCAGGCCACCATTTGCCACGGTCGGCGCTTCAGGGCGCCCAACAAACGTGGTGCCCGGAGGAGTGCCGTTAGGCTGTACGTAAAGACCTGTCGCATCATCACGAACAGCCCAGATGCCATTCTGAGCGGGAAGGGCAGCCGAAGAGTTCGGAGCAGCAGCATAGTTCACGGTGCCAGGAGTGGCAGCACCGGGCCAAGCAAAGCGACCGCGCGTCTGGGCGACCGCAACTTCACCACGGTAGTCACCGAAGTTGAATTCATAGGAAACGCCGCCCGAGATCTGCAGGCAGTTGGTGTCGGACGAAATGGTCAGGCCCGACAGGCCGAGAGCGTCGCAGACGTCCAGCGAGGTGAGGACGCCCAGATCGGCAGCGTAGCCAGCGGTCGAGAGACCGGCAGCGGCAACAGAACCGAGGATAAGGCTCTTGAGTTTCATTAGTTGACCTCCAAAGTCAGTCATTTTTGTGCCGGTTACCCAGCGGTTTGTCGAAACGCGACCACACTATCGTGGTGCAGTGTGTTGCCGTCGCGTTGCGACCGACAAACGATCCCATGCATGGATTCGCAAGACCCACTCTACGCATGGCGAAAGCCGACGCAATCGTTCTGCGGGCCTTTTGGAACCCATGCCACATGGTTGCCAAGCGGATGTTGCAGATTCAGCACACAGTTGGAAACGCCCTGTTAAGGAGGCTTAACGACAAGTTAAGTGCGCGTAAAACCCGCACTTGGTTGATTGTCGCGGGGGCATTGCGGTGCTGTTGTGCGGTGAATGCGAGAATTGCGGCGCAGGCTTTGCGGGCTGACGCCGGAACAGGGAGCGAGATGGATATGACTGAAAAGAAGGTTGCGCTGGTTACCGGAGGCACGTCCGGAATCGGCAAGGCGGCGGCAATCGGGCTTTCAAAGGCAGGTTGGCAGGTGGTCATTTGCGGTCGCCGGGCCGACCTGGTGGAGAGCGTCTCGCGCGAAGGCGATTTTCAGGGCGAGGTCTGTGACGTGACGGAGCCGGAATCGGTCGCCGCCCTGTTTGCGGCGGTCAAAAGCCGCTATGGCCGTCTGGACCTTGTCTTTAATAATGCCGGACGTTTTGCGCCCGCAATGTCCTTTGGCGATCTGCCTGTGGAGACCTGGCGCCAGATGGTGGATACCAACCTCAATGGCGCCTTCTATGTGGCGCGCGAGGCGTTCAGGCTTATGCGCGAACAGAGCCCACAGGGCGGGCGCATTATCAATAATGGCTCGATTTCGGCCTATGTGCCCCGGCCCCAGGCGGCGTCCTATACGACGACCAAGCACGCCATTACCGGCCTGACCAAGGCCATATCGCTCGATGGACGCGCGCATAATATTGCCTGTGGGCAGATCGATATCGGCAATGCGGCGACGGACATGACGAGCCAGATGAATAGTGGTTCGCTGCAGGCCAATGGCACGATGATGCCTGAGCCAACCTTTGATCTGGCCCATGTCGTCGACGCGATTCTCTATATGGCCGGGTTGCCGCTGAACGCCAACGTCCAGTTCATGACCGTGATGGCGACCAATATGCCCTATATCGGGCGGGGCTAAATCAGGGTGCGCGCCAGGCTTCTTCGCCGGCAATCCAGGTGGCCCGAACCTGCCTTGCGTCGGACAAATGTACGAAGCTGGCGACGGCCTGCGGGCGAAGATGACCGAGGTGATCATCGATGCCCATGGCCCGGGCGGGATATAGAGAGGCCATGCGGAACGCTTCTTCAGCGGAAACGCCCACTTCGCTGATCATGAAGTTGATGGCGCTGATCATGTCGAGATCGGCGCCAGCCAATGTGCCGTCGTCGAGCCGCAATGCGCCGTCGGCGCGGGTGATGGTGCGGCCGTTGAGGGTGAACGCGCTGGCGTTGGTGCCCAGCGGCGCCATGGCGTCGGTGACCAAAAAGATTCGGCCGGGTCCGGTTTTTGCCTTGAGCGCGGCAGAAATGGTGGCGGGATGAACGTGGATGCCGTCGGCGATCAGCCCGGCAGAGACGGTGCCACTTTGCAGGGCGGCGCCGACAAGGCCGGGTTCGCGACTGGTGAGTTGGCTCATGGCGTTGAACAGATGGGTGACCATGCTGGCGCCGGCGGCAAAGGCGGCATTGACCTCGGCCCAGCTGGCGTCGGAATGACCAAGGCTGATCACTGCGCCAGCCTCCACCAGCTTGGTGATCTGCTGGTTGCTCACGGCTTCGGGCGCGACCGTGCATAACAAGAGTGGCAGCGACTGTGCGGCTTCGATCAGCCCGGCGAGATCTCGCTCCACCATTGGCTGGATGAGGCTGGCGTCATGGGCGCCCTTTCGTGCCGGTGAAAGGTGGGGGCCTTCGAGATGCAGCCCGAGAAAGCCGGGGACGCGTTGCTGCTGCGCGGCGATGCCTGCCGCTATGGCGGTTGAGCCGGTTTCGACGTCATCCGTAATCAGGGTGGGTAAAAGACCTGTCGTGCCGAACTGCGCGTGGGCGGCGCAGATGGTTCGGACCGCTTCGACCGAGGGATCGTTGTTGAACTGCACCCCGCCCCCGCCATTGACCTGCAGGTCAATAAAGCCGGGCACAATCATGCCGCCATCGAGCACAATGCGCCGCGCATTGGCGGGTATGGCTTCGTCGGCGACGATGGAACAGACATAGCCGAATTCGATCAACAGCGCCGCGCCTTCGTGCCATTCGTGGCCGTCGAATATTCGTGCCCCGGAGATAGAAAGCAGATCACTCATGGATGGATTGTCCACTTAACCCGGGCTTGAGACGTCGCGCTGTTCAAGAAAAGGATTTGATTCAACCCACAGATCCATTGCGCTGAAAACACTCGACTTTGCCAGTGCGGCGTGTCGGACATTCCAGCAGTTTACAGGACCCGGGACGCAAATCCAAAGCCGCGATAGCACCCGGTCCGACGCTTGATGTTTTTTTGGGGGCAAATGTCGAAGCGCGGCACTCCGCTTCGTCGCGCTGATGAAGAGAGCGAACCAAGGAGATTCACATGGAAATTCGCGCCCATGAACAGGTGACTGATCCCAGCCGTGACCTGGTCCTCACCCGATTGGTCAATGCATCGCCCGAGGCGGTCTATCGCTGCTGGACCGATCCGGCGCTGATGGTGCAATGGTTTGCCCCAAAGCCCTGGACCACGGCCCGCGCCGACATTGATGTGCGCCCCGGTGGCCGGTCGTTGGTGGTGATGGCCGATGAGCAGGGCAATGAATATCCCAATCCCGGGCAGTATCTCGAGGTCGTGCCCAATCGCAAACTGGTGTTCACCGATGCCTTTACGGGCGACTGGACGCCTTCGGAAAAACCCTTCTTCACCTGCGTGCTCACATTCGAGCCCGAAAATGGCGGCACGCGCTACACCGCCATTGCGCGCCACTGGAACGCCGAAGATCGCGAAACCCACGAAAAAATGGGTTTCCACGAAGGATGGGGCCTGTGCGCCGCGCAGATGGAAGAGGTCGCCAGGACGCTCTGAGGAATCAATGGAGCGGCGTCAGGCCCGCCGCTCCGTTACTTCTGTCCAGTCGATCCGTCCGGGGCGGCCAAGCAGGAAGCCCTGCGCCTCGGTGCAGCCTTCGGCGCGGAGCACTTCGAGCTGCGCCGCTGTTTCGACGCCTTCGGCAAGCACCGGCACGGAAAGGCTTTTGCCCAGCGCCAGGATGGCGCGGATGATGGCCTTGGCCTGATCGTCATGCTCCACTTCGGGCATGAAGGAGCGGTCGAGCTTGATCTTGTCGAAGGGGAAATTGCGCAGGGTATCGAGCGAGGAATAGCCGGTGCCGAAATCGTCAATGGCAATCGAGACGCCCAGCGCCTTGACCGCGTTGAGCACCGTGAGCGCCCTTTTGCGGTCCGCAACGATGGCGGTTTCGGTGACTTCCAGTTCGAGCCGCTGCGGGATCAGACCGGTTTCGTCGAGCACGTGCTTGACCAGATCGACCAGTTCAAGCTGGCCCAATTGCAGGCCCGAGACGTTGACGGCAATCTTATGCGGCTCGGGCCAAAGGGCGGCTTCGCGGCAGGCCGTGGCGAGCACCCAGGCGCCGATGGCGTGGATGGCGCCGCACTCTTCAGCGATCGGGATAAATTCGGCGGGCGAGACCGGGCCGAAACCCGGACGATTCCAGCGCAGCAGCACTTCATAGCCCGTGGTTTCACCGGTCATCACCGATTTTTGCACCTGATAGGCGAGATGGAAACCGCCTTCGTCCACGGCGTTCCAGAGGTCCTTGGCCATGGCACGGCGCTGGCGCGCGGCCTCGTCCATATCCTGCTCATAATAGCAGATGCGCTGGTCGATCTCGGACTTTGACCGGTAGAGCGCCAGATCGGCATTGTTCAGCAGCTTGCTCCGGTCATCGCCATCATGGGGGGCAATGGCCACACCGACACTGCCGCCAACGGCCAGCACGGATTCGCCATAGGCCACCTTGCCATTCAGGGCCTGCTCAACGCGGGCGATGAAGTCACGCAGTGCGGTCATGGAGGTGAAGGGCTTGAAGGCGGCGAATTCGTCGCCGCCGAGACGTGCCACAACCTCGCCTTCCTTGAGACCCTCGCCCAGGCGCAATGCAAGTTCGCTCAACACATGGTCGCCGGCGGCGTGGCCATGGCTGTCGTTGATGTCCTTGAAGCGGTTGAGGTCGATGGCCAGCACGGCCAGCTTGTCCTCGGGCGCAAGATTTTCGAGCGCCGCGTCGAGCAATTGATTGTAGCGGGCGCGATTGGGCAGGCCGGTGAGGGAATCGTGGTGGGCCAGATGGGCAATCGCGGCAGCGCTGCGCCGGCTCTCGGTAATGTCCTCGACCGTGGTGATCCAGGCGCCCTCGCCCGCCGGGCTGTGGCGGACGCGCAAGGCGCTGTCATTGCCGATGGGTTGAACAATTTCGCCGCCGCCATGCGCGATCAATGCGCTGTGCTGCGCCCAGATTTCGAGCGCGCGGGGCGCCACATCGATCTCGCCGGGCCCCTGGATCACCCGTTCGAGCACGGCGGGCATGTCGAGACCGACAAGGTTGCTCCCAGGTGCTAGATTGAGCAATTCAAGCAGGCGGTGATTGTGCAGCAGCATTTTGCCGTCTTTGCCGAACAGCGCGAGCCCCTGCCCCATATGCGTCAGCGCGAGATTGAGCCTGTCATTGACTTGCGCGAGCTGCTTGGCGTCGGCCATGCGCCGCGCGAGTTCGCTGGCGGTGCGGCGGCGGTCGGCTTCGTCGAGCACAAGGCTGCCGATGGCAGCGGCCAGGACAAGCAGCGACGTGCCAGCAACAATGATGGACATCAGGCCGCTATCGTCGGTTATGCCCTCTGACAGAGGCAGGCAATTGCTGAAATCGGCGGCATACATGGCCGTGAAATGCATGGTGCAAATGGCCAGCGTCAGTAAGGTGGCCGCTATCACATTGCGCTGCCAGCTCGGTGCGGTGCTGAGCGCGAATGAGATGCCCGCAAGCCCCATGCCGCCCAGAATGGAGAGCGTAACCGCGCCGGACTGCCAGACAATCTCGCCATTGAGAAGCAGCGAGGCCATGCCGGTATAATGCATGGCCGAAATGCCGACGCCGACCGTGACCCCGCCCAGGAGGCGATCACCGCAGCCCTTGCCATGGACGGCCAGCGCAATACCGCCGCCACAGACCAGGACAGCGATCAGCAGGGAAAGCAGCGTCAGGCCAAAATCATAGCCCAAGGCGAAGCCGGGGCGGAAAGCAAGCACGGCAATGAAATGGGTGGCCCAGATGCCGATGCCGACCGCAAGGGCGGAGACCAGGTTCCACACCAGTCGCATCCGGCCCTGCGCCTTGCGGGCGTGATGCATAAGGCTGATACAGGCGTAGGCCGAGACCAGGCAAACCACCGCCGCCAGCAGCACGATAAGAAAATCGTGCCGGGCCAGAAAAAAGTCGATCATCAAAAAACACCGACAAATACGCAAAAATACAGATTAGTTCTAAAATATACCCGCTAAGGACTCGTTACGAATGGGCGGCCCAAGGCATGGCCAGAAGGCTGCCACAGCCAGAAATCCCGGACTGGATTGCGCGACCGCGACAGCACCGCGACGTTCAGCGGCGCTGTCGCGCGGGCGGGGCGACTATTTTTCTGCTGAAAGCGCCCTGGCGATGGCATCGAGCCAGATGGTGACCGCGCGTGCGCCGCCATCGGGGATGCCGGTGGCCCGCTCGCCCAGATAGCTGGCACGGCCCAGCGCCGGGAACATGCTGGCGGTCGCTTCGGCCCCGGCATGAGCGGCAGCGAAACCCGCTTTGAACGCGTCGAGAGGCGATGCGCCATTGGCGAGGGCAGCGGCCCATTTTTCGGCAGCGGGACGGAGAGCATCGATCATGGTGCGGTCGCCGACCTTTGCGCCGCCCAATTCTTCCACCGCATCAATTGCGGCGGAAAAAGCCGAAACCCAGTCAGCGCCGGTGGCGGCAGGCTTGCCCTCGAGCATTTTGGCCGCACGGGCCAGACCGACTGCATAGAAGGGGCCCGAACTGCCCGCGATGGCGCGGCGCAGGGCTTCGGCCATGGAAAGGCAGGCATTTGCGGGGGAGTTGTAGGCAGCGTCCGGCAATGCACGGATGGCTTCAGCGCCGCGCACCATGCTGGCGCCGAGGTCGCCGTCGCCCGCCCTGGTGTCGAGGTCAGCCAGTTCCTCCTCTGCCTTGATCAGGGCCGCAGAGATGGCGGCGGTGACCTTGCGGAGCTGATCGGAGAGCGGGCCGGGCGTGCTGTCACCCATTTCGGCAGCGGTTCGCGGTGCGGGAACAATGCGGCGTTCTGCGGCGATGCGCCCGTCGCTGCTCCAGGCACGGGCATTGGTCGGGGCATCGAGGGCAGCGAGCAGTTCGTCATCCAGCGTCATGACACTGACAGAGCAGCCGGGCATGTCGAGGGCCGAAAGATAGACACCGCAATACAGCCGCTCGACCACCAGACCCTTGCTGCGGGCATAGGCCAGTGCGTGGCGCGCGACGACCGAAAGCTCGATGGGCGGCGTGGCGCCAAGGCCGTTGACCAGAATAGCGACGCGCGTCTTAGGCTTGATGGCGCCGTCGAGCAGGATCGTATCCATCATCGTTTCGACCAGCGCGTCGGCCGACTGCATGGAAAGGCGCTGCACGCCCTTTTCGCCGTGAATGCCGAGGCCAAGTTCGATTTCATCATCGGCGAGAGTGAAGCCCGGGGTGCCGACGGCAGGCACAGTGCAGGGACCGAGCGCCACGCCCATTGTGCCCACCTGCCCCGCGGCGCGCCGCGCCATGGCGGCAACCTGGGCCACATCGAAACCGCTGGCGGCGGCAAAGCCGGCCACCTTGTGCACGAAAACGGTTCCGGCAATGCCGCGCCGGCGCGCCGGTGGCACGGTGTCGCGCAGGGCGACATCGTCGGCGACGAGCACGACTTCGGTGGGTATGCCCTCGGTCGTTGCCAGTTCGGCGGCAAGGCCAAAATTCAGCCGGTCGCCGGTATAGTTCTTGACGATGAGCACGGCGCCATTCGGGCCGGCCACGGCCTTGATGCCGGCGAGGATGGCGTCGACGCCGGGCGAGGTGAAGACGTCGCCGGCAATCGCTGCAGCGAGCATACCCTCACCCACATAGCCTGCGTGCCCCGGCTCATGGCCACTACCGCCGCCGGAGAGCACGGCAACCGGGCGATCATCCTTCGCGCGATCATCCCAGCGCAGAATGACGTTCTCGCTATCGAGCAGTGCGAGGCCGGGCGTGGTGTCCACCAGGCCTTCGAGCACCTCGCGGACAAGATTGCGCGGCTTGTTGATGAGCTTTTTCATGCCAGTTTCCCCCGACAGACTAGTTGATGAAGCCGGCCATTCGCGGCAGCCACAAGGACAATTCCGGCACGAAGATCAGAAGTAGCAGGAATACGACCTGCATGGCGTAGAAAGGCAACATGGCGAGGCTGATCACTTCGATCTTGAGCTTGCTGACGCTTGCCGCCGCGAACAGACATGGCCCAACAGGTGGCGTGGTCAAGCCGATGACGAGCGTGAGCGCCATGACAATTCCGAAGTGTATCGGGTGGACGCCACCGCTGACCGCAACCGGGGCGAGGATCGGCGCCATGACGACCAGGGCGGCGCCGGAATCCATGAACATGCCCACGAGAACCAGCACACCGACGATCAGGAGCAACAGCGAAATCGGATTCGATGCGACGCCGATCAGGGCGTTTGCGATGTTTTCCGGGATGCGTTCGAGCCCGATGAACCAGCCGAACACATTGGCGGTGGCCAGGACCATGAAGATGACCGATGTCATCACGCCGGCCCTCAGCAGACAGCCGGGAATGTCCGACCATGTCAGGGTGCGCTTGATGAAAAGGCCGATGACCAGGATATAGGCTACGGCAACTGCTGCGGCCTCGGTCGCGGTGAATATGCCGCTCAGAATACCACCGAGAATGATGACCGGCATGGCCAGGGGCAACGCCGCATTGGCCGAGATGGTCATGAACTCCCTGGGGGTATATCGGTTCTCGCGGCGTGGAAAATCGTATTTGCGGGCCAGGAAGACAACCAGAGCCATCAGCAGCAGGATCAGCACAACTCCGGGCACGATGGAGGCGAGAAAAATTGCCGCTACTGAGACCTGGGCAATGGATGCGTACAGCATCAGGATGATACTTGGCGGAATGATAGCGCCGACAATCGAGGACGCGACCGTGAGCGCCGTCGCAAAGCGCTTGTCATAGCCCATGGCTTCCATCGCCTTGATTTCGATGGAGCCCAGCGTGGCGATATCGGCAAGAGCCGAACCGGACATGGTCGAGAAAAGCGCGCTGGCCATGATGTTGACATGAGCCAGGCCGCCACGCAGCCGGCCGACCAGTGCATCGGCAAACTTCACGATGTCTTCAATGGCCTTCGATGCCGTCATCAGCTCAGCGGCGAGGAAGAAGAACGGAATTGCCATAATCGTGAAAACATTGAGGCCGGCAAAAACGCGCTGCGGCACGAGCAGCATGAACTGCGCTCCACCCGCATCGAACATAAGCCAAAGCGAGACGAGGCCGACAACAAAAGCAATCGGAATCCCGATCAGCATCAGAGAAACGAACGCAATAGCAGCGAATGCCATAATTATATCCTTGGTGCTTTCAGGCGACCGGAGGCGGGACAAAAGGGGACTGGTTTTGGAGCGTGCGCTGCCACCCCTCTATCGAGACGGCAATGAGCTGGATCAGCATCATCACCCCACCGATCGGCATGGCGATGTAGGCCACGGCCATGCTCATGCCGAGGGACGATGACGTTTGACGCGGGCCCATCTCGATGGTCAGCCGCCAACTGAACCAGATGAATACAAGCAGAAACACGGCAACCATGACGTTGCCGAAGATGTAGAGGACACCCCGAAGGCGCGAGGGCAAGGCATCGACAAGCAAGGTTATGCCCACGTGGTCAAGCTGACGCAGCGCAACGCTGGCTCCAACCATCGTCACCGCAACCATCAGGAAGCGGGCTGCCTCCGGGGGCCAGGCCATGGGGATGGGGATGATGAAGCGGAAGAAAACGCCGATCAGGACCGACAGGACCATGCCGGCGACGATGAGGATGGTGAGCAGCTTTGCCAGCCCCAGCATCAGGTCGGCAAATTTCATGAAGGCACGCATCGCTCACTCCCCTGAGAGCCGCTGGCCATTTCTATAGCGAATGGCTCATGCACGGAACGGGTCCGGCGCCACGGCGCCGGACATTTGCTTGAAAGTGCAGACCGCGCCAGCGGCCCGCAGGTCACATTATGGAGCCAGTGCGGCTTCAGCCTCACTCACGGCGCCAAGGAAGCCATCGACGTCCGCCTGGCCAAACTGACCAACCATCCATTCGAGAACCTTGGGCTGGGCAGTTTCGCGGAAGGCCGTGATCTGGTCGGGGCTCGAGGTTGTGACCTCGACGCCTCGCTTGCGGAACTCCTCGACCACGTCGCCAACCAGCGTCTGCGACAGGCCGCGCCCGGCAACAGCGGCCTGACGGCCAGCGATGACAACTGCCTGCTGCAATTCTGGCGGCAGAGCCTGGAACCACTGCTCGTTCACGACGATGAAGACCAGGCTATACACGTGCTGATCGATGGTGGCGTATTTCAGCACTTCCTGCAGGTTCTGCTGCAGCGTGCCGATGATCGGCAGCTCGGCGCCATCCACGACGCCAGTCTGCAGAGCACCATAGACTTCGAGCCACGGGATCGCCGTCGGCAGGGCACCGAGGCTCGACACCATCTCCTGGTGCGCAGTGATTTCCATGGTGCGGATCTTTAGGCCGTCCATGTCAGCGGGCGCCACAACAGGGCGAACATTGTTGGCCCAGATACGGAAGCCTGCATTTTCGCCAATGGCGACTGCGCGCAGGCCGGTTGTTGCGGCCATTTCGTCGAAGAGCTGATCGCCCCATGGGCCATCAAGCACATCCCACGCAACGACGGCGTTGGGGAAGACATAGGGGATGGTGGTCAGCTGGATCTTGGGGAAGAAGCCGGAGACAGTGGCCTCGTTCGGGGTCGCAGCTTCCAGAACACCGGCCTGAACGGCTTCGAGATTTTCGCGCAGGTCACCCAGTGTACCGCTGGGATAGAGTTCGACTGCAATGCGACCGCCGGACAGGCTTTCCAGCGCGTCCTTGAATGTACGCATCATGGCATAGGTGTGGTTCGGATAGGTCAGATCGCCAACATTGGACAGCGGCGGATCAACGTTGGGCAGGCGCACCGTATATTCCTGCGCCATTGCAACCGAGCCCATCAGCATGAGCGCTGTAAGGCCAATGAGAGTCTTTTTCATCATGTAATAGCTCCTCCCGGATAGTGACTGACCCGCCTCCTGCGATGTCAGAAAATCAGGAACCTAATCCCGCATACCGGAACATGTTTCATACGGAGCGGCATGTCAAGACTATGCCTTCGTCGTACCGTCATAGCCCAGATGGGTCGAAATCTGGTTGGCGTGATAGATCACCATGGCCGCTATGGAGGCCTCACGCTCCGGCGGCGACTGAAGCGAGGAGGCTGTGGCGCTGATGCTGGCGAAGACCCGGCCCAGCTGATCGCGAATCGGCGCACCAATGCAGCGCAGGCCCGGCTGGTGCTCACCATCGTCCACGGCATAGCCGCGCTCGCGCACCTTGCTGAGATCAGCCAGCAGGCGATCGCCGTCGGTGATAGTGGCGTCGGTATAGCGCGGCAGGCCGGCCTCAATGACGGCCGCGATGACCGTCTGCGGTTGGAAGGCGAGGATAGCCTTACCGATGCTGGTGCAGTGCACCGGCGCGTTTTCGAGCAGGGTGAGCGGGGTCAGGCCGCCCGGCGCCGGTTCAGCACGATGAATGACGACGGCCTTTTCACCACCGAATACGGCGAGATGCACCGAAAGTCCGGTCATGCGCCCCAGCGCTTCAGCATAGGGCCGCGCCTCACGGTGCAGATCCATATTGGCCAGGACGATATTGCCATAGGCAAACAGCCGGATGCCAAGGCGATAGCGCTCACGCTCCCGGTCCTGATCCAGGAGACCCACTTCGCGCATCGACGCCAGCAAGCGATGGGTGGTGCTGCGCGGGAACCCGGTGCGCTTGCATATCTCAGCCAGCGACATGGCCCGATGGGCCGTTGAGAAGCAGTCAAGAATTGCCGCAACCTTGTTCAAAGACTTGAGGTTTTCGTCGCCACCAGGTTTGTTTTCAGACATCGTCAGCTCCGCCGTTTCCCGGTATCCGGAATAGCCGCAAGTCCGGACTGGCACAATAGGTGGCGCCAGGCGGACGTTGAGAAGGCAAATTGACGGCAACGAATTCCGCTGCTACATCCATTCAAAGTTGGATTTCTATCCCGCTATTCGGGATTGACTTTGCCAGCGCAGCAAGCGCACCAAGGGAGAAGAGACTTGCCCGTACTGTCAGCCGAGCAACGCCACGCCATTACCGGCATCCTGCCGCCCGTCACCAGCCCGTTTAACAAGGATGGCACGCTGGACCGCGGTGGCTTCACCGAGCAGGTGGACCTCATCATGGACGCCGGCGCACGCGGCATCGTCATTGGCGGCAGCACTGGCGAAGGGCATACGCTCAATCGCGAAGAGTTCCAGACCTCGATGCAGGCATCGTCCGAAGCCCTCAAGGGGCGCGGTGGATTGCTTGCCGGCCTGATCGTCAACAGCACGCAGGAAGCGATTGATCGCGTGAAGATGCTTGATGGGATCAAGGTGGATGCCCTTCAGGTTACCCCGGTGCATTACCTGTTCAAGCCAGGCCCACAGGCGACGATTGATCACTTCAAGGCCATTGCCGACAGCACCGATATTCCGATCCTGATCTACAATGTCATCCAGTGGAACTACCTCAGCGTCGACCTGATGCTGCGGATCATGGATGAAGTGCCCGGCGTGGTGGGCATGAAGCAGAGCAATGGTGACCTCAAGTCGGTCTCCGATCTGCTGACTCGCCTTAAGCCGGAGAACATCATCATCACCGGCATCGATGCGATGCTCTATCCGGCCTTTGCCCTGGGCGCCCATGGCGCCATCACGGCCCTCACCGCGGCAGCGCCAGGCGCCGTGGTCAAGCTGTGGGATGCGGTTCAGGCCAAGGATTATGATCTCGCCAAGGACCTGCATTTCAAGCTCGGCGCGCTCTACAATGCCTTCAACCACGACAATTTGCCGGCCTGCACCAAATATGCCCAGCACCGTCAGGGCATCCCGATGTTCTATCCCAAGTCCCCGATGGAACATGTCAGCGACGAGCAAAAGAAGCGGATCGACGCGGCGCTGGCGGCGCTGCTGTAAGCTTCAGACATCAGAACATGCGGATGGGCCAGACAATGTCTGGCCCTTTTTTTGTTCCCGACAGTCCCGGATTTATCCGTCATCGGAAACCCAATGACCGGACAATCGTTGTCCACCTGCCGCGCCTCGTCACCGCGGCGCATTCCGTTCATCCCGACCACATGCGAGGCACGAAGTGATGGAACAGAGCGTTGAGAGCTTTGATCTGATGCGGATGTTTTTCGGCGATGCGGATGGATTTTATTTCTTCGAAATCCTGTTTCGCACCCTGGTCATATACATCTATGCGCTGCTGTTGCTGCGCTGGCTCGGCAGCCGCACGATCGGGCAATTGTCGACGGTGGAATTCCTGCTGGTGATCGCGCTGGGCTCGGCGGTCGGCGACCCGATGTTCCAGCCCGATGTGCCGCTGCTGCACGCCATGGCGGTGATCACCATCGTTGTGCTCGCCAACAAGGGGCTGGATATCCTGATTTCGCGCTTCAAGCGTGTGGAGCGCGCCGTGGACGGCAAGGCGGTGCAGATGGTGCGCAATGGCGTGCTGTGCGAAATCACGGGCGATGGCGAGCTGGGCGCCAGCGAGACCTACCAAAAGCTACGCCAGGCCGGCGTGCGGCAATTGGGCGAGGTCGAATATGCCTTTGTCGAACCCAATGGCGCCATGAGCATCTTCAAGCGTGAGAAGAACGTGCCGCCCGGCCTGCCCATCGTGCCGCCCTGGGAGGTCGAGAGACCGAAGGAAATTCGGGCCGACGGCAAGCTCGACAAGGCCGCGATTCTCGCCTGCCTGAAATGCGGCACGACGGCAAAAGTGGCCTCGGGGAAAGCGCCCGGCGAGTGCCCCCATTGCAGCCATGACCGCTGGACGATTGCGCAGGGGTGATCGGATGGGAGGCGCGCCTAGGGCTCGAAGAAGCCCGCGTCTTCTTCAGCCAGGTATTTTTTGGCGCCGACCGGGTCGATATCCAGCCCCAGGCCGGGGCCGGGCAACAGATCGACATGGCTGTCGGTGACGATTTGATCCGGCAGGCCGATGACGATGTCCTCCCACCAAGGGTCGGAGGCGCTGGGATATTCAAAGGCGATGAAGTTTGCCGGCAGCGTGGCGCAGACATTGATCAGCGCGCCGAGGCCGAGCAGGCCATTGGCTGTGCCATGCGGCGCCATCATGATGGAATGCATATAGGCGTGTTCGGTGACCCATTTGAGCTCGGCAATGCCGCCGATATCGGCGGGATCGGGGCCAATGACGCGCACAGCCTGGGTCTCGATCAGTTCCTTGAAATTGTGCCTGAGGTAAATCTGTTCACCGGTATGGATCGGCACCGATGTGGACACGGTCAGTTCGCGATAGGCCTGCGGATTGACCCAGGGCACATAGTCGCCGGTCAGCATGTCTTCGAGCCACATGAGGTCATATTTTTCGACCGCGCGGGCGAAGCGGATGGCGTCGTTGAGGAACCAGCCGGGACCGCAATCGAGGGCGAGGGAAACCTTGTCGCCCAGCACTTCCTTCATCGCCGCAACGCAATCGAGCATGTGATTGAAACCACGCTCGGAAATCTGCCCCTGGTCCAGGGCGCCGTGATAGTTGGAGTTCTTCTGGCGCGGGCCATAGTGGAAGTCGTCAATGCTGTCCTTCATGTTGGAATGAAAGCTGATGCCCTGCTTCACCATGAAGAAATTTTGCGGCTGCTCCATCATCCAGCGGACATCATCGGCATAATCCTCGGGCCGGTCGCCGGTGCGCTTGCGGCGGATCGAGCCATTATAGACGCGAACCTTGTCGCGCACCTTGCCGCCCAGCAGCTTATAGGCCGGGACATTGGCCGCCTTGCCGGCAATATCCCAGAGGGCGTGCTCAATGGCGCTGACGGCCGCGCCATAGGGTTTAAAGCTGCCGCGCTGGCGGATTTTCATCATGCAGCGCTCGACATCGGTCGGGTCCTCGCCGATCAGCGCATCGCGGAAATGCAGCACAAAGGGTTTGAGGTAGGTCTTGGTGAACTCCACCTCCCCCAGACCATAAAGGCCCTCGTCGGTGACAATTCGCACGATGGGGTGGCGGCCGATAACGGCGCAGCGCAGGTCGGTGATCTTCATGTTGGGCCTCTTATTTCACCGATGAAAAGGCAGTCGGCGCCAGGATCTGACTGCTTAAATTGGCGATGATCTGGCCATCGCGTTCGGAATCGTCGCGCGCCTTGAGCCAGTCCGGGTCCCTGGCGAAGGCCGACCATTTGGCCTCGCGCTCGGCCAGAGATTCCCACGCCAGAAGATAGGTCAGCCGGTTGTTGCTCTCGCCGATGGCCGTGGTGAAAAACCCGGCCTGTCGGATGCCGTGCTTTTCCCAGATGCGCAGGGTGTGTTCTTCAAAGCGCTTGAGCAAAGCGGGCAGCCGCCCGGGGAGGCATTCATAGATGCGCAGTTCGTAAATCATTGTTTTTCCAATACTGACTTGCACTCACCAACGCGGCCGGGTCAGCTCCAGGTGCGATCCCAGGAATATTCATCATCCCATTGATCGGTCGGCTGCCAGATACCGGTCACGCCCGGCTGCAGGTGCTGGGAGATGACCTCGTCGACAACATCGTCGATACCGAGGCCCGGCTTGTCGGGCACGGTGATGAAGCCATCCTGGACCAGCGGCTTAGGCAGGCCGGTGACGATGTCATCCCACCAAGGCACGTCAGCGGTGTGATATTCGAGCGCCATGAAATTTTCGGTGGCGACGGCGACGTGGGCCGCGGCCATGGCGGCAATCGGGCTTTCGGCCATGTGGATGGCCATGGCGATGCCGTGTTCCTGCGCCGCGTCGCCGATTTTCTTGGTTTCGAGAATGCCGCCCGAGGTCAGCAGGTCGGGATGGATCACCGAAATGCCGGACTTGAACAACGGCTCAAAGCCTTCGCGGAGATAGATGTCCTCGCCCGTACAGATCGGCACGGTGGTGGCTTCCTGAAGCTGGCGGTATTGGTCGGTATATTGCCAGGGAATGACGTCTTCGAGCCAGGCGGGCACATATTTCTCGATGCGCCGGGCAAGGCGAATGCCGTTTTGCAGCGAGATGTGGCCGACATGGTCGATGGCCAGCGGGACTTCGTAGCCAATGACCTCGCGGACTTCGGAAATATACTGCTCGAGCAGGTCTAGGCCCTTGTCGCTGAAATGGAGGCTGGTGAACGGGTGGCGCACATTGTGCGTGTCGTAGACGGCATTGCGGGCGCGGCGGTCTTCCATGCTCTTGGCCTGGCCGTGACCGGGATGGATGCGATAGCCTTCAAGTGACCCGGCAGGCGCCACCACGGCGCCGGGAACATCGGCGATCTGCATCAGGCCGAGGTCCATCTTAAGGAAGGTGAAGCCACGGTCCATGCGCTCCTTGAGGCGCTTGCCGGTTTCGGTGCCGCTGGGCTTTTCGGCGTCGGTGTCGCAATAGATGCGGACCTTGTCGCGGAATTTGCCCCCGAGCATCTGGTAAATCGGCACGCCATAGGCCTTGCCGGCAATATCCCAGAGCGCGATTTCGATGGCGGAGACGCCACCGCCCTGCCGGCCATGGCCGCCGAACTGCTTGATGCGGCGGAACAGGCGGTCGACATCGCAGGGATTTTCACCCAGCAACCGGCTCTTGAGCATCAGCGCATATGTGGCGCTGGCGCCATCGCGCACTTCGCCCAGCCCGACAATGCCCTGATTGGTGTAGATTTTGACCAGCGCGGAGGTGAAGGGGGCACCTACAATCTCGGCGACGCGGATATCGGTGATGCGCAATGCGCTGGGCCGCGACGCGGTCTGCACATTGGTCTCGATCATCTCTGCAGCTTTGTCGGCGTCCATTTTCTTCTCCCTATAGTCGGGCCGTTTTCGGCCCCTGCCGTTCAGGCGATTTCAATCCGGTTGGCCTCAAGATAGTCCCGGTTCATTTCGATGCCGAGGCCCGGCGACTTGTTGAGCTTGAGGCTGCCATTGGAATTGTCCAATGGCTTGTCGATCAGGTGGTCGTATTTGCTCAGATTCCATTCCGACGTCTCAAGGCGGTAGAAATTGGGCACGGTCATCATGACCTGCGCGCCGGCGACGACATTGATCGGCCCGGCCGCATCGTGGGGCGAGACGGGAATGTAATAGGCCTCGCACAGCGCCGAGATCTTCTTGAGTTCGGTAATGCCGCCGGTCCAGGTGACGTCGGGCATGATGTAGTCGGCGAGCCTGCCTTCAAGGATGGGCACGAAATCCCATTTGGTGTGGCCGCGCTCGCCCCATGAAATCGGGACGTTCACCTTGTCGCGCACCTGCCTCAGAGCATTGACGCTTTCGGGCGGAACCGGCTCTTCGAACCAGTCGATCTGGCCTGCCTCTTCGAGCGAATTGCAGAGCCGGATAGCGGTCGGCACGTCGAAGCGGCCATGGGCGTCGATGAGGAGTTCAATGTCCGGCCCGGCGGTTTCGCGGATCAGCGCGGTGAGTTCAGAGGCCTCGCGCTGATCCTTGCGGGTCATCGAGCCATCGAGATAGCCCTGGGACTGCTCGCGGGCGATGCCGTTTTTGTCCAAGGCGCCCTGCTGGGCGAAGGGGTCGAATTTCAGCGATGTGTGGCCGGAGGCGATGATGTCGCGGATTTCCTGGACCACGCCTTCCTTGCTGGTGAATTTGCGCTGGTCGGGATGGGTATAGAGCAGGATATCGTCGCGCACCGGGCCGCCCAGCAATTCATAGATCGGCTGGCCCAGCACCTTGCCGCGAATGTCCCAGAGCGCGATGTCGATGGCGCTGACACATTCCACTGCGGCGCCGCGGCTGCCCATATAGGTGAAGTTGCGGAAAATCTTGTGCCAGATGCGCTCGATCTGCGCCGGATCATCGCCTTCGATGATCTTGCTGATCTGGGTCAGCATCACGCAAAGCGTGCGATTGGCGACGAAAGTTGTGGTGGTGATTTCACCCCATCCCGAAACGCCTTCGTCGGTCGTCACTTCGACGAACAGAAACTCGCCCCAATAAGAAGCGCTGGTCTTGATCAGCCAGGGCTTTACGCCAGTAATTTTCATTGTTTCCCCTCCGCGCCGCCGGTCTTTTCGCCGTCTGCGACTGTCAGCCTGCGCGTGCCGCTTCGACGGCGCGCATATGTTCGAGAATGTGGCGGCCCGAACCCTCGACATGCTGGGCCACCAGCGCTGCCGCTTCGTCGGCCCTGCCCTGCTTGATGTGATCGATGAGTTCGCGATGCTCGCGCATGACCTGCGCCCTGCGCGCCAGCGTGAAATTGAAGCGGCGACTCACGGCGCGCAGAACTTCGCGGTGTTTCCACCAAAGCTCGGCCGCGTGGCGGTTGTAATGGCGCTCATACATGATGGTGTGGAAACGCGTATCCAGCTCGCTGTGCCGGATCGGGTCGGCGAAATCATTCTCTTCGATCATGTCCTGCACGCGCTCGAGCTGGGTAATATCCTGCTCGGTCGCCATGCCGACAAACCAGCGCGTCAGCGCCGGCTCAATAAGGACGCCGATCTCGTAGATGTCGCGGACAAAATCCTGGTCAATCGGGCGCACACGCGCGCCGCGATTGGGCGAGATGACCACAAAACCCTCGCCCCGCAGCATTTGCAGGGCCTCGCGGATTGGGTTGGTGGAGGTGTTGTGTTGTTGCGCGAGTTCCGCGACCACAAGCCGTTCATTGGCCTTCAGGCGGCCCGAAATGATGTCATCCCGAATGAGTTCATAGACCGACGCGCCCTCCTTGGACGCTCCGGATGGCTCCATGCCTGCTGGCGGTTGGGCTTTATAGGTATTCATCGGGTTCCCGTCTGGTCGAGCGTCATCGGCTGGCTTGTCCGCGGATGTCTAGCATCCTCACCGATCATTCCAACCCAATTCGCGCCGATCACGCCCAAATAATGTATAATCCATTTCAGTTGACACGCAATATGGCATCTGCAAGGTATTATTCATGGCGAGACATACATAGAGGCAAAGCCCGTTATGCGCCGCCGGAGGAAACAGCCCTGCCGCACAGAGATGCCGGCAGGTTGACAGGAGGACTAGATGAGGACGTACCGATTGGGCCGTGCGCTTGCGCATGGCGCCGTAGTCTCTGCGCTTGCAATGTCGATGATGAGCACCTCGGTGGTCGGCCAGAGCGTTGATCTCAGCCAGTGGTCGCCGGAATATGTGCGCTCGATTGCCGGCACCGAAGAATATGACACAGCAGAGCTCTGCGGCGCTGTCACGCCGCTCGATTACGAGGGCAAGCTGACCTTCTGGTATCAGGGCGTGTTCGAGGGCGACCCGGACCTGCTGCGCCAGTACTACAAGGACTTCTTTGAAGCCTTCCGCGCCACCTACCCCAATATCGAGCTGCAAGAACAGGCGCTGACCTATAATGACCTGCTCGACAAGTTCCGTACTGCCCTGCTCGGCAATGCCGGGCCGATGGTCGTGCGCTTGCAGATCCTGGGCGGCGTTGAATTCGCCTCCAAGGGCTATCTGCAGGAGCTGAGCCCGGAAGATGTTGGCTGGAAGTCCGAAGATTTCTGGCCGGGCGCCATGAAGTCGGTCATGTGGGAAGGCAAGGCCTATGGCGTGCCGACCAATAACGAAACCATGGCCCTGATCTGGAACGCGGACATCTTCGAACGCGCCGGTCTCGATCCCAATTCGCCCCCGGCAACCTGGGATGATGTGGTCGCCTATTCCAAGCAGATCAAGGACAAGCTCGGCGTGTCGGGCTATGGCGTTGTGGCCCGCAAGAATGCCGGCAATACGCCCTATCGCTTCATGCCCCAGCTCTGGGCCTATGGTGGCGGCGTCTTCGACGAAGCCGATCCGGCTCCGACCTACGACGAAATCCGCCTCGACAGCCCGGAAAGCATCCGCGCCCTGCAGGCGACCTATGACATGTATGTCCGTGACCAGTCGGTCCCGGTTTCGGCTCTGACCAACCAGCAGGCCGACAACCAGCCGCTGTTCCTGGCCGGCCAGCTCGCCATGATGATCAGCCATCCGTCCGATTATAACGTGATGCTCGATTTGCAGGCCAAGGCGACCGGCGCCGACAGGGACACTGCCCAGACCGTTATCGACAATATGCGTTACGGCCTGATCCCGACCGGTCCGGACGGCAAGCGTGCTGCCGTGTTCGGTGGCTCCAACATCCACATCCTGAACCCCGAATATGTCGAGGGCGGTGTTGTCGATGAGGCTGCTGCCAAGGCCATGGTCTGCTTCTGGACCAGCCCTGAATGGTCGCTGAAGATGGCCTATGCCGGCTCCAACCCCGGCAACCTCAACGGCTTCAAGACCAAGTGGATGAAGGAACGCCTGGACAACATCAAGTTCCTCGATGTGACCACGTCCATGCTGCCCTACGGCATTCCGTTCCCGACCCTGCCGGAAACGCCCGAGATCATGAACATCATCATCCCGGACATGCTGCAGAATGCCCTGACTGGCGCCATGAGCGTCGAGGATGCGGCCAAGGACGCAGCCCAGAAGGTGCGTGACATCACCGATGGCGGCGGACTCTAAGCCTCGCTAACACCTGAACTCGACCGGCGGCGCATGACGCTGCCGGTCTCCCTCTCCTGCCAGGACAAAGAGCATCCCGATGACCATCCATGCAGGACATGCCGGCGCTCTCCGCAAAGACGTTTTCGCGCGCCCCAGTCTGTTTGCGCAGATGTGGAACAACCGCGCCGACTATCTCTACGTCTTGCCCGCTATCGTGGTGATGCTGATCGTCATCGCCTATCCGATTTACTACACGATCGAGCTGTCCTTCTTTAAGACGCCCCCGGGCCTCCAGCTCCGCGACAAGATTTTTGTCGGCACCGAGAATTACTCCGCCATTCTGGCCAGTGATGTGTTCTGGCGCGTGACGCTGAACACCTTCATCTGGACCATCGCCTCGACGCTGATCGCCTTCGTGCTCGGCTATGGCTGCGCGCTGGCGCTGCATCGTGACTTTGCCGGCCGCGCCGTGATGCGCGCCATCCTGATCATTCCATGGGTCATCAGCGCCGTGGCCGCCTCCTATATCTGGAAGTGGATTTACCACTCCGATTTCGGCGTCATTGGCGCGGTCATGGTCCAGTTGGGGCTGGCCGAGCGGCAGCCGAACTTCATCGACAATGTGCACACGGTTCTGCCATCGCTGATCGTGGTCAATATCTGGCGGGAATTCCCCTTCGCCATGATCATGATCATGGCAGGGTTGCAGACTGTTCCCGATCAATTGCTGCGTGCCGCCAAGGTCGATGGCGCATCCGCCTGGCAACGCTTCTGGCATGTGACCTTCCCGCATCTGCGCGGGGTGTCGACGGTGACCATCCTTCTGCTCGCCGTGGCCAATTTCAATTCGTTCATCGTGCCCTGGATCATGACCGGCGGCGGACCTTCCAATGCCAGCCATATCTGGATCACCCATATCTATGAGCTCGCCTTCGGGCGGCAACGCTGGGGTGTCGCTGCGGCCTATTCGGTCCTGCTCTTCGTCATCCTGATGGTGCTCGGCTATTTCTACGTCAAAGCCCTGAGCGGCAACGAGTCAAAGGAGCGCGGCGTATGACTTCCCCTGCTCAACCCACGACACCGCGCAACCGCAAAAAGGTCGATGGCTGGCGCTGGACCGGACGCATTTTCCTTCTGATCATGCTGCTCTACACTGCGGTGCCGATGATCTGGATGCTGCTGACGTCGATCAAGTCAGGCTTTGCGGCCATGCAGTTCCCGCCGCAATGGTGGCCGTCCGAGCCAACGATGGCGAGCTACCAGAAGCTGCTCGACCCGCAGAACAGCGTGGGCCAGGATTTCCTGCGCTTCTTCTGGAACAGCCTGTTCGTTTCCTTTGTCACCACGATCCTTGCGGTGGTGGTTGCGGTGCCGGCGGCCTATGCCTTCTCGCGCTTCAACTTCCCGGGCCGAAAATTCCTGTTCTTCTCGGTCTTGCTGCGCAACATGTTCCCGGCCGTGATCTTCCTCGTCCCGCTCTTCATCCTGATGCGCTGGCTGGGCCTGGTGAATACGCATGGATCGCTGATCCTGACCTATCTGACATTCGGCCTGCCGCTCGCCATCTGGCTGCTCAAGGGATTTTACGACAACATTCCCTACCAGCTTGAACAGGCGGCGCGCATCGACGGGGCGACACGGTTTCAGGCTTTCATTCTGATTGTCATGCCGCTTTCGGTGCCGGGCATCATCGCCACGGCGATCTACTCCTTCATCGGCGCGTGGAATGAATACATCTATGCCGCCACCTTCCTCACCAAGAATGAGCAGCTCACCCTGCCCGTTGGTATCCAGCGGTTCTTCTCCGAGAACACGACTGACTTCCCGGGCCTGATGGCGGCCAGCTTCATCATGAGCGTGCCTGTCGTCGTGCTGTTCCTCGTTCTTCAGAAATACTTCGTGCGTGCCCTCACCGAAGGCGCCGTCAAACACTAGAAGGTTTTCCAATGGCCCAGGTGGTTCTCAAAGATCTCGTCAAGACCTACGGCTCCGTCTATGCCGCCAGGGATGTCTCTTTGACGGTCAATGACGGAGAGTTCGTCGCGCTGGTCGGTCCGTCCGGCTGCGGCAAGACGACAACGCTCAATCTGGTGGCGGGGCTTATTCCCATCACCTCGGGCGACATCATCATCGGCGACCGCGTGGTCAATGATCTCGATCCCAAGGACCGGGACATCGCCATGGTGTTCCAGAACTATGCGCTCTATCCGCAGAAGTCGGTGTTCCAGAACCTCGCCTTCCCCTTGCAGATGCGCAAGCTGCCCAAGGAGGAGATTGAGAAGAAGGTGATGGACGCCGCCAAGGTGCTCGACATCACCCATCTCCTCGAACGCAAGCCGCGCGAATTGTCTGGCGGCCAGCAGCAGCGCGTGGCCCTTGGCCGTGCCCTGGTGCGCGACCCGGCGGTGTTCCTGATGGACGAGCCGTTGTCGAACCTCGACGCCAAGCTTCGCGTGCAGATGCGCAGTGAAATCAAGCGCTTCCACCAGGATCTCAACGCCACCATCATCTATGTGACCCATGACCAGCTTGAAGCCGTGACCATGGCCGACAAGATGGCCGTCATGAATGGTGGCCTCTTGCAGCAATATGATACGCCGGCGCAGGTTTTCGCCAATCCGGTCAACATGTTCGTGGCCAGCTTTATCGGCAGCCCGGCGATGAGCCTGGTGCCGCTGGAGGTCAGTACCGCCGATGGACGCACCGCGTTGACGAGTTCGGAGGGCTGGAGCCTGCCCCTCTCGGACGCCAATGCGCGCAAAGTGGCCGGCGCCACCTCCCGCAAGGTCGTGCTGGGTGCCCGGCACTCCACCATCAAGCTGCATAAGTCGCAGATGCCCGGCACTGTCCCCGCCAAGGTCTATACCGTCGAGCCGACCGGTGACATTACCTTCATCCAGGCATTTCTTTCGGGCTCCATCGTCAATATCAGCCTGCCCCCGACCTCGCAGGTCGAGCCCGACGAAATGGTCTGGCTCGAATTTGACCAGGACCGCATTCACCTGTTTGACGGCGAAACCGAGATGGCGTTGCGCAACGCGTAACGCCCTGACCCGAGACAAATATGTCGCTGAAGCTCAAGATCACTGCCATCAAGCCCTACCCTGTCTGGGTGGGAATACGAAACCAGTTCCTGCTCAAGATCGAGACCGATCAGGGCATTTCGGGCTGGGGAGAGAGCGGGCTTTCGGGGCGTGAAAAGGCCGTCGCAGGCGCCATAGAGCATTATCGCGAGTTTCTCATCGGGCAGGATGCAATGCAGATCGGCCGTATCTGGCAGGAGATGTATCGCAGCCAGTACTTTGAGGGCGGGCGCGTGCTCCAGGCGGCCATCTCGGCCATCGATATTGCCCTGCACGACATCAAGGGCAAGGCGCTCGGCGTTCCGGTCTATGAGCTGCTGGGCGGCAAGCAGCGCAATGTTGTTCCGGCCTTTGCTTCGACCGGCGACAGTGCCGGCGAAGGCGCGGTCGACCGCGCCCGTGAACTGATGGAAATGGGGTTTGATGCCATCCGCTTTTTCCCCATGGGACAGGACAGCCCGGACTTTTTTGAACCGCGCCAATCCATCGCGTCCACTGCGCGCCTGCTCAACCGGGCGCGTGAGGAACTGGGCAGCGAAGTGGTGCTGGGCATTGATTACCACCACCGCCTGTCAGTCGCGGAAGCCGCGAGCTTTTGCAACAAGCTCGACAAAGGCGTGCTCGACTTCCTCGAAGAGCCGATCCGCGACGAGACGCCGGAAGCCTATGAGGCGCTACGGACCATGACGGACATTCCCTTTGCCATTGGCGAGGAGTTCGCCAGCAAATGGCAGTTTGTGCCGTACATTGAGCGGGGCATTCATCAGTTCAATCGCCTTGATGTGTGCAATGTCGGTGGCCTCACTGAATCCATGAAGGTCGCGGCCTGGAGCGAGGCGCATTATGTGGACCTGATGCCGCATAATCCGCTGGGTCCGGTTTGCACCGCGGCCAGCGTGCATTTCGCGGCAGCCATTCCCAATTTCGCCTGGCTCGAAACCCGCGCGCCTGAGCGGGGGCTGGGCTTTGACAATACCGAGTTCTTCCCCGTGCAACCACAGCTGGATGGCGCCGTTTATCCGGTCAGCGATGCGCCCGGCCTCGGCGTCGAGGTCAATGAGGAATTGCTGGCCAAGCAGAGCTTTAAGTTCTGGGAAGCGCCCCACTTGACGCGTAATGATGGCTCAGTGACGAACTGGTAAGTTCGGGCCGATGTGGAGGAAAGACATGACGCAGTTCGCCGATATCAAGCGGCCACCAAAACACCTGATCGAGGGGCTCAGACATCTGGGCGCGGCAACCATTGCCGGTACGCTCGGCCATATGGGCTTCAAGAACCCGCACATGACCGGCATCCTGCCCCAGACCAAGGGCAAGTCGATCTGCGGCCCTGCCCTGACCCTGCAGTGCCTGCCGCAGCGGCCAGACCTCTTCAGCGAAGGCGAATATGCCGATCCTGAAACCCAGCTACACCGGCATGTGCTCTACCACGTGCAGGAAGGCGACGTGGTTGTGGTAGATGCGCGCGGCGATATGCGCTCGGGCATTTTTGGCGACATGATGAGCACCTATTTCAAGGGTCGCGGCGGCGCCGGCATCATCATTGATGGCGTGATGCGTGATCGGCCCAATGTGGAAAAGCTGGGCCTGTCGCTCTGGCTCAAGGGCTGGTCGCCGAACTACCACGTGCAGACGGACATCTACCCCAATGCTGTCAACGTCACCATCGCCTGTGGCGGCGTGACCGTGGTGCCGGGCGACATCATCGTGGCCGATGACGACGGCGCAGTGGTGGTGCCGGTGTCGATGGCTGAAGCCGTCATCGAGGACGGCCAGAAGCACGCCGAATGGGAAGAGTTTTCGCGCACGAAGCTGATGGAGGGGGCGCCATTGCAGCGCTATTACCCGCTCCATCCTGACGCGGAAGAAGAATACCAGGCCTGGCGCAAAGCCAATTCCAAGTCCTGAGAAAAAGCGGAGGCCGGTCCCTGGACCGGCCTCCTGCCATTTTACTGGAACCAGGTCGTTCCGGGATATTGGTGAGCCTTCGCCACCTCTTCATTCAGCTCAAGCCCGATGCCCGGACGATCGCTCATGGCGATCTTGCCGTTCTTGATGATGTCGCCGCCATCGGTGATCGTCGACCAATAGTCACGATGGAACCAGTGGAATTCGAGCACGAGGAAGTTCGGAATGGTGGCGCAAACATGGGCCGAGGCCATGGTGCCGATGGGCGATGACACATTGTGCGGCGCGAAGGGGATGGAATAGAGATCGGCCAGCTCGGCGATCTTGCGGCATTCGCTGAGGCCACCGCATTTCGGGATATCGGGCATGATGATATCCACCGCCTGGATTTCGAGCAGCTTGCGGAAGCCGTGGCGCAGATAGAGGTTTTCGCCGGCGCAGATCGGGGTCGAGGTCGAGCGGGTGATCTCTGCCATGACGTCTATATTTTCGGGCGGAATAGGCTCTTCCAGCCACATCAGCTGCAGGTGTTCGAGATCGCGCGCGAGGCGAATGGCGCTGTGCTTGTCGAGGCGGGTATGCAGGTCACAGGCGACTTCCACATCCTTGCCCGCCGCCTTCACCACCATCTCGGCCAGTTGCACCATGCGGTCATGCTCCCACTTGTTGGGAGTCATGTTGAAGCCGTCTTTTTCATACCACCCGGTTTCCGTGCCGGTATGGCCATAGGCGCGGATATCGAGATCGACCTTGAGCGCCTTGAAGCCGGCTTCGAGGACCTGATCAACCTCGCGCTGCACTTCGTCCATGTTCATGCCGGGCGACACTTCGCAGTCGCAATAGACGCGGATATCGTCGCGGAACTTGCCGCCCATCAGCTCATAGATCGGCACTTTCAGCGCCTTGCCCTTGAGGTCCCAAAGCGCGATTTCGACGCCGGTCAGCGCCGTGATCAGCGCACCGGCAAAGCCGCCTTCAAACACCAGGCTGCGGCGCGTCTCCTCGAAGATGGCGTCGATGGCAAAGGGATCGCGGCCGATCAGCTTTTCCGCCAGTTCCTTCTCGATAATGGCGATGGCCTGATGGCCGCCATGCACGCATTCGCCGAGCCCGGTAATCCCGGCGTCGGTCTCGATGCGCACCCATAAATGCATACAATGGCCGACTGTCGCCGCCGTCTTTACTGCCGTAATTTTCAATTGATTTCCCCTCAGAACCGACGCGAGCGTCACGGTACTTTAGACCCATGAATCAGACAGCGGCAAGGCAGGAGAAGCGGTCTTTAGAGGAGCTTCATCACAGATTTGATGCCATGCGTCTCGATGTTCGAAATTGCGTCGAGATAGGCGTCGACATCTATGCCTGAGGGGCTGAGGCAGTTCGCGAGTTTGGGCCGGAGATCGCCCAGTTCCATGTCGGAAGCGCGCCATTCAGGGACGGCCACGACCTCCTCAACGCGGGTTGTTCCATTGGCCAGCGTAACCTCGTAGCGGGCCTCGAAGCGGCCGCCAGCCACAAGCTCTTTCATCTCGACCCGCTGCGCGAGATCGAGAATGGCGGGCGCCTTGCGCTGTTCCTCGGCAAATGCCGCCAGATCGATCTCATCACGGGTCATGGCCGAGGCGAAAACGAAGGGGATCGAGAATTTCGCGTCGATGGCCGTCCTGGGCGCGATGCGGCTTTCGCGTGGCACGAACAGCATGTCGTTGGGCGGCGTCGCCGTCACCTGCACATCGGCAATGGCCTTGGCGGTCACGCCCTTTTTCCGCAGGAACTGCGCAGCGACGATAGCGCTATGCG
>JAEYTY010000149.1 GCA_023433775.1 Pseudomonadota bacterium
GCCGAACAGCCCCGCGAGCACCGCCGCGCGCGCAGCCGGGTCGCCCGCGCGAGCCACATCGACCAGCCCGATCGCCGCGACACGTTCGATCCCCGGTACCAGCAGCATCCACGTCGGCGGGGTGTCGCGCAGCATCACCAGCCCCGGCTTCATGACGTCGCGCGATCCCGCCAGCCGGGCAGCTGCCGCTGCAGCATCGGAATGCGCAATCACCCGCCCGTCCGCCGCGAACGCGATCCAGCCAACCCCGGCGCGCCGCAATGCGGCTTCCGCCATGTCCCCGGCCAGCCGCTCGCGCGTCAGCACCGCCCATGTCCGCAGCGCGCCCGCCAGATGGGGCGCCAGCCCGCCGAGCAGCGCGCCGTCCGCGGCCGAGAAGTCCCGCTGGTGGCGCGCGATCGTCAGCCACCCGCTGCTTCCGCCCGGCTCGTCGACACGCACCACCCGTCGCGGCCCGGGTTCGGCGGAATATACGCGCCCGGGCCGCAACCGCCCGCGCCATGCCGCGTCGTCGTCGGCGTCTGCGTCGCCGAACCATCGCTCGCCTCCGGTCGCCCCCCGCACCGTCAGCGTCGCCCCGTCGGCGCGCACGCGCTGCCGCAGCCGCCGCAGGAACACGTTCCATGGCGGCACGTCATGCACGCCGTCGTAAAGCGGCAGCAGCAGGTCCGTCTCGTCGGCACGCGCGATCGCCATAGCTATTACTCCCATATGGGAGGTGCGATGTCACGCGGCCGCTGTCATCTAGGCTGCACAAGAACGAGGATCTTTGCGATGTCCGCGCGTAGCCTGACCCACCTCGAGCGGCTTGAGGCCGAATCGATTCATATCATGCGGGAAGTCGTCGCCGAATGTGAAAAGCCTGTGATGCTATATTCGGTGGGCAAGGATTCGGCCGTGATGCTGCATCTGGCGCGCAAGGCATTCTACCCCTCGCCGCCGCCATTTCCGCTGCTCCATGTCGATACGACGTGGAAGTTCAAGGCGATGTACGAATTGCGTGATCGCATGGCGCGCGAGAGCGGTATGGAACTGCTCGTCTATCAGAACCCCGAGGCGGCCTCGCGGGGCATCAACCCGTTCGATCACGGCCCCCTCCACACCGACATGTGGAAGACGGAGGGGCTGAAGCAGGCGCTGGACCTCTACGGCTTCGACGCGGCGTTCGGCGGCGCGCGGCGTGACGAGGAGAAGAGCCGTGCGAAGGAGCGCGTCTTCTCCTTCCGCTCCGCCAACCATCGCTGGGACCCGAAGAACCAGCGGCCGGAGCTGTGGAACCTCTACAATGCGAAGAAGGCGAAGGGCGAAAGCATCCGCGTCTTCCCAATCTCCAACTGGACCGAGCTCGACATCTGGCAGTACATCCAGCTCAACGACATCCCCATCGTGCCGCTCTATTTCTCGGCGCCCCGGCCGACCGTGGAGCGCGACGGACTGCTGCTGATGGTCGACGACGATCGCTTCCCGCTGCGCGAGGGCGAAGTTCCGGTCGAACGCTCGATCCGGTTCCGCACGCTGGGTTGCTACCCGCTCACCGGCGCGGTCGAGAGCGAGGCATCGACGCTGTCCGAAGTGATCCAGGAGATGCTGCTGACGACGACGAGTGAGCGGCAGGGTCGCGCGATCGACAAGGATGCGGGCTCCGCCAGCATGGAGAAAAAGAAGCAGGAGGGCTATTTCTGATGCAGCGCGTCACCGCGCCCGTCATCTCCGCGGAGGCGGGGATTGGGACGGACAGCTTTCCCGATTGCACGCGCGCCCAGCGCATCTGGATTCCCGCCGTCGCGGGAATGACGAGGTAAATGATGGCCACCGTCCAGACCCCCAGTACCGAACCCGTCTACCAGGTCGATGCGCTGATCGCCGACGATATCAACGCCTATCTCGAACGCCACCAGCACAAGTCGCTGCTGCGGTTCATCACCTGCGGCAGCGTCGATGATGGCAAGTCCACGCTGATCGGCCGGCTGCTGTATGATTCGAAGATGATCTTCGAGGATCAGCTCGCCGCGCTGGAATCCGATTCGAAGAAGGTCGGCACGCAGGGGCAGGAGATCGATTTCGCATTGCTCGTCGACGGCCTCGCCGCCGAACGCGAACAGGGCATCACGATCGACGTAGCTTACCGCTTCTTCTCCACCGAAAAGCGCAAGTTCATCGTCGCCGACACGCCCGGCCACGAGCAGTACACGCGCAACATGGCGACCGGCGCCTCGACGGCAGACCTCGCCGTGCTCCTGGTCGACGCGCGCTTCGGCGTCGTCACCCAGACGCGCCGGCACGCCTTCATCGCCTCGCTGCTCGGCATCCGCCACGTCGTGCTGGCGGTGAACAAGATCGACCTCGTCGACTTCGACCAGGCCCGCTACGACGCGATCCGCAAGGATTTCGAGACGTTCGCGGCGTCCTTCGGCTTCGACACCCAGGTGGCGATCCCGATCTCGGCCCGCTTCGGCGACAACGTCACCACGCGCAGCGATCGGACGCCCTGGTACACCGGCCCGATCCTGATCGAGCATCTGGAGACGGTCGAGGTCGGCGACGCCCTCGAGACCCGTCCGTTCCGCATGTCGGTGCAGTGGGTGAACCGTCCGAACCTCGACTTCCGCGGGTTCTCCGGCACCATCGCCAGCGGCAGCGTGCGGCCGGGAGACGCCGTCGTCGCCGCGACGTCCGGGCGCCGGACCACCGTCAAGAGCATCGTCACGATGGACGGCGAGCTCGCCGAAGCGCACGCCGGCGAGGCGGTGACGCTGACCCTCGCCGACGAGGTCGACCTGTCCCGGGGCGACGTCATCGCCGCCGCCGACGCACGGCCGGAGGTGACCGACCAGTTCGCCGCCCACGTCGTCTGGATGAGCGACGCGCCGCTGTTCCCGGGCCGCCCGTATCTGATCAAGATCGGGACGAAGACGGTCACCGGCTCGGTCACGGAGATCAAGCACAAGGTCGACGTCAACACCTTCGAGCACCTGGCGGCGAAGGAGCTCCACCTCAACGAGGTCGGCTTCTGCAACCTGTCGCTCTCGGCGCCGATCGCCTTCGACCCCTACGAGGCGAACCGTGAGACGGGCTCTTTCATCGTCGTCGACCGGCTGACCAATGCCACCGTCGCGGCGGGGATGATCTGGTTCGGCCTGCGCCGCGCCACCAACATCCACCTGCAGGCGATCGACACCGGCAAGGTCGCGCGCTCGGCGCTGAAGGGCCAGCACCCGGCGATCCTCTGGTTCACCGGGCTGTCGGGCTCGGGCAAGTCGACGATCGCCAACCTCGTCGAGAAGCGCCTGCACGCGATGGGCCGCCACACCTACGTGCTCGACGGCGACAACGTCCGCCACGGCCTCAACCGCGATCTCGGCTTCACCGACGCCGACCGCGTCGAGAACATCCGGCGCGTCGCCGAGGCGGCCAAGCTGTTCGTCGACGCCGGCATCATCGTGCTCGTCTCGTTCATCTCGCCCTTCCGCGCCGAGCGTCGGATGGCGCGCGACCTGGTGGAGGAGGGCGAGTTCGTCGAGGTCTACGTCGACACGCCGATCGAGATCTGCCGGCAGCGCGACCCCAAGGGTCTCTACGCCAAGGCCGAAGCCGGGCAGATCAAGAACTTCACCGGTATCGACAGCCCGTACGAGGCGCCCGAGCAGGCGGAACTGCACCTGCTGACGGCCCAGGCTCCGGCCGAGATGATGGCCGAGCGCGTGATCGACTATCTGCGCGAGCATCGCCTGAT
>JAEYTY010000062.1 GCA_023433775.1 Pseudomonadota bacterium
GGATACAGCGGAAAGTACTTATTCGGCCCTGCGGCGCCGTCTGCTACTCCGAAGATCGAGGGGGAGTTCGATGCTCGACTCGCTTGATGCCGTAATGTTGGCGAGGATTCAGTTCGCTTTTACGGTCAGCTTCCATTTCATCTTTCCTGCGTTCTCGATCGGACTGGCAAGCTATCTTGCCGTACTGGAGGGATTGTGGCTGCGCACGGGGCGCGAGGTCTATCTCGATCTGTTCCGTTTCTGGCTGAAGATATTCGCGATCGCTTTCGCCATGGGCGTCGTCTCAGGGCTGGTGATGTCCTACCAGTTCGGCACGAACTGGGCCGTCTTTTCGGACAAGGCCGGGCCGGTAATCGGGCCGCTTATGGCCTATGAGGTGCTGACCGCGTTCTTCCTCGAGGCCGGCTTCCTGGGCGTGATGCTGTTCGGCATGCAGAAGGTGGGGCGAAAGCTGCACTTCTTCGCGACGCTGATGGTGGCGCTGGGCACGCTCATCTCGGCAATCTGGATCATCAGCGTCAACAGCTGGATGCAAACCCCCACCGGCTATGAAACCAACGAGCTTGGCCAGTACGTGCCGGGGCCCGGATGGTGGCCGATCATCTTCAATCCCAGCTTCCCCTACCGCCTTCTGCATACCACCCTGGCCGCATACCTTACGACGGCGTTCGTCGTCGGCGGCGTGGGGGCGTGGCAGTTGCTGAAGCTTCGCGGCGGCCGCCAGGTCGCGCGGCACCAGGCCGGCGATCCCGTCGAATTCGAGGCGACCGGCCCGCGATCGGAGGTCGCAGCGCGCAAGATGCTGTCGATGGCGTTGTGGATGGCCACGATCGTCGCGCCGATCCAGATCGTCGCGGGCGACCTCCACGGCCTCAATACGCTGGAACATCAGCCGGCCAAGGTGATGGCGATGGAGGGGCACTTCCGCAGCTATCCGGACGGTGCGCCGCTGATCCTGGTGGGGATCCCCGACTCGGCCGAGCGCCGCGTCAAACATGCCCTGGAGATACCGAAGGCCTCCTCGCTCATTCTGAAGCACGATCTGAACGCGCCGCTCGCCGGGCTGGATACCATTCCGGTGAACGAGCAGCCGCCCGTCGGCATGGTATTCTGGGCATTTCGCATAATGGTGGCGATCGGCTTCCTGATGCTCGGGCTCGGCCTGTGGAGCTTGTGGGCAAGGGCGCGCGGCCGGTTGTACGACTGGCCGTCGCTGCATCGCGCGGCGGTGGTGATGGGCCCGGCAGGGTTCGTGGCGGTGATCGCGGGGTGGGTCACCACCGAAGTCGGTCGCCAGCCCTATACGATCTACAGGCTGCTCACCACGGCCGACAGCGCGTCGCCACTCGCGGCGCCCGCCGTGGCGACATCGCTGATCGCGTTCGTCATCGTCTATTTCGCGGTGTTCGGCTTCGGAACCTGGTACATCCTGCGCCTGATGAACAAGGGCGTGCAGGCCCACGAGTCCACGCCGACCGGAGATGGAGGCCCGATCCGCACGGCCGGGATCACGCCCGGTCCCACCCAGCTTTCCGGAGCATAGCCGTGGCGGTGAACGTAGACCTCACGATCATCTGGGCGTTCATCATCGCCTTTGCCGTCTTCGCCTATGTCGTCATGGACGGCTTCGATCTGGGCATCGGCATTCTGTTCCCTGTCTTCCCGGTCGGAAAGGAACGCGATCAGGCGATCAACTCGATTGCGCCCGTGTGGGACGGCAACGAAACCTGGCTGGTGCTTGGCGGCGGCGGTCTGTTGGCCGCCTTTCCGCTGGCATATGGCGTGGTCATGACGGCGCTCTACCCGCTGATCATCGCGATGCTCCTCGGCCTGGTCTTTCGCGGCGTCGCCTTCGAGGCGCGCTGGCGTGATCCGGCGCACCGCGCCGGCTGGGATCTCGCCTTCTTCGCCGGTTCGCTTGTCGCCGCTTTCGCCCAGGGCGCGGCGCTTGGCGCGCTGCTCCAGGGTGTCCGGGTCGCGGACCGCGGCTATGCCGGCGGGTGGCTTGACTGGCTCAGCCCGTTCAGCATGCTGACCGGTATCAGCGTCGTGTGCGGTTACGCGCTGCTCGGCGCGACATGGCTGATCTGGAAGACGGAGGGCGCGCTGCAGCGCCACGCCTTCCGGCTGGCGTGGAGCTTTTTCGTCGCGACCCTGATCGCGATCGTGCTGGTCAGCTTCGCGACACTCGGGCTGGATGCCGATTACCGCACCAAGTGGCTGGGGACGCCGGCGGTCTACGTCACCTCTCAGGTGCCGCTCCTCAGCGCGGTGCTGGCGTTCGCCTTCTACCGTTCGCTTCGGCGCCGGCGTGAGGCGCGGCCCTTCTTCCTCGCCCTGGCACTGTTCCTGATGAGCTTCGTCGGGCTGGGGATCAGCATGTATCCCTATGTCGTCCCCGAGGCGCTGACCATCTGGGATGCGGCCGCGCCCGAGCGCAGCCAGATCTTCATGCTGATCGGCGCGGGCATCCTGGTGCCGATCATCCTTGCCTACACAGCCTGGGCCTATTGGGTATTCCGCGGCAAGGTGGGCGATCATGGCTATCACTGATGCGTGAGGAGGCGCCGTTCCTGCAGCGCCTCGGGTGGATGGCGCTTATCTGGGCAGCCAGTGTGACGG
>JAEYTY010000091.1 GCA_023433775.1 Pseudomonadota bacterium
CCAGCATGTCTGGCCGGTCGTCTTCATCGCCACCTTTGGCGGGCTCGCCTATAATATGCGGGTGATGCGCGCCAATCTGCTCGACGTGCTCAACGCGCAATATGTCGAGACTGCGCGGGCCAAAGGCCTGCCAGAAGGCGCGGTGATCATGAAACATGCCGTGCCCAATGCCTTGCATCCGCTCGTTGCCTATCAGGGTGTCGTGCTGCCCTATATGCTGACCGGCGAAATCGAAGTGGCGATTGTCTTTGGACTGGCCACGGTCGGACCGGCGATTGTCGGTTCCATGGCTGTTGGCGACGTCTTTGTTACCGCCTCGTTCATGCTGGTGCTGGCGACCACGCTCATCATCGGCAATATCATCGCCGACCTGTTGCTGGTCGCGCTTGATCCACGTATCCGCCTCGGAGGAAACAAGGAATGAGCCGCGACGACAAGACTGATATCCACTCGTCCATTCCCCTGCCAACCCAGCCCGGCGCCGGCCCCAATCCCACGCCGGCTGAGGAAAATGATGTTCCTGCTGTGGGGCGCCACGGTTCCGGTAATGAGACCTATGCGGCCCTTGTCTGGCGCCGCTTCCGTCGCTCGACTATGGGCATGATCGGGCTCGTCCTGGTGGTGATGCTGCTGGTGATCTCGGTCTTTGGCGACTTCTTCGCGCCAATGGACCCCAAGGCGGCCAACTTGCCCTATGCACCGCCCGACCAAATCGCCTTCGAGGATCCGGACGGTAATTTTAGCCTGCTGCCCTATGTCTATCCCATCGGTGATACGGGGGAGTTCGATCCCGTAACCTTCCAGCCCCTGACCGGGCCGGTGAAGGACAATCCGACCCCCATGGGCTTCTTCGTCCAGGGCTATAGCTATCACCTGCTCTGGGTGATCCCGTCCAATATCCACTTCTTCGGCTCGACCGATGGCCGGCCCGTGCAGCTGCTGGGCACAGACAAATTTGGCCGCGACATCCTTTCGCGCGGCATATTGGGGTCGCGGATCAGCCTGATGATTGCGCTGGCGGTGGTGACCATAACCACTGTCGTCGGTACGCTGGTGGGCATCAGCTCTGGTTATATTGGCGGTGCCGTCGATGCCTGGGTGCAGCGCTTTGTCGAATTCGTGCTCGCCTTTCCGCAATTGCCGCTTTACCTGGCGCTGACCTCGCTGATCCCGGTCACCGCACCATCCAATGTGTTCCTCACCTTTGTGATCTTCGTCATGGCGGTGCTGGGCTGGGCGCAACTGAGCCGCGAGGTGCGGTCCAAGACCCTGTCGCTTGCCCGCATAGAATATGTGCGCGCGGCCATTGCGGTTGGCGCTTCGGACCGCCGCATTATCCTGCGCCACATCCTGCCCAATGTGCTGAGCCACATCATCGTGGCCATCAGCCTTGCAATCCCGACCGTGGTGTTGCTCGAAAGCTTCCTTGGTTTCCTCGGCTTTGCGGTCAAACCGCCTCTGATTTCCTGGGGTCTGATGCTGCAGGATACCGGCACATTCTCGGTGATCGGTTCCTATCCATGGATTCTCTCGCCCGTCATCTTCGTGCTGATCACCGTCTTTGCTTTCAATGCGCTGGGTGACGGCCTGCGCGATGCCGTCGATCCCTATTGAGGAGAAGCCAATGACAATGACCGATCTGGCGCCTCCCGAGCGGCACGACCTTGGCAAGCATGGCCGCGAACTGATCCTTGATGCGCGCAATGTCGGCGTCGACTTCAAGGTTGAAGGCGGCGTCGTCCATGCCGTGCGTGATGTGTCGTTTCAGCTCCACAAGGGCGAGACCATTGCGCTGGTGGGAGAAAGCGGTTCGGGCAAGTCCGTCACCGCCCGCACGCTGATGAAGCTGCTCACAAAGCGCGCCACCATCCTGCCGGAAACTCGTATCGATCTGGCGGGCAAGGACATTGTTGCCATGAGCGACCGCGACATGCGCAAGCTGCGCGGCAACGACATTGCCATGATTTTCCAGGAGCCGATGAGCTCGCTCAATCCGGTCTACACGATCGGCCAGCAGATCTGCGAAATCATCCATCTGCACAATCGCGTGTCGCGCGCCGAAGCGATGAACCGGGCAGAGAAACTGCTCGAGGAAGTGCAGATCCCCGAGCCTCGTGCCCGCCTCAATAATTATCCTCATCAGCTGTCCGGTGGCCAGCGCCAGCGGGTGATGATCGCCATGGCACTCGCCAATCGTCCTGACGTACTCATCGCCGACGAGCCAACCACGGCGCTCGACGTCACGGTGCAGGCGCAGATCCTCAATCTCATCAAGGATCTCAAGGACAAATACGGCATGGCAGTGATCCTCATCACCCATGACCTGACCATCGTTCGGCAGTTCTCCGAATATGTCTATGTGATGCAGAACGGAAGGGTGCAGGAGCATAACGAGACCGAGCAGCTCTTCGCCAATCCGCGCCACGCCTATACGCGTCACCTGCTGGCATCTGAGCCATCCGGCACGGCCCGGCCTCTGACCGAAGGGGCGCAGGACGTGGTTCTCGAGGGCAAGGAGGTCAAGGTCTCCTTCACGCTCAAGCGTGGCGGCTTCTTCAAGCCTGACTTCTTCGATCTTAAGGCCGTCGACAATCTCGACATCAAGCTCATGCGCCACGAAACGCTCGGCATTGTCGGGGAATCGGGTTCGGGCAAGACCACGTTCGGGCAGGCGCTGATCCGGCTCATCAGCAATCAGGGCGGCCAAATCTGGTTCGATGGCGAGCGCATTGACGGCAAGGACCGCAAGGCCATGCGCCCACTGCGCAGCCGGATGCAGATCGTGTTCCAGGACCCGTTCTCCAGTCTCAATCCGCGCATGTCGATCCGCCAGATCATCGAAGAAGGGCTGATCGTCAACGGCATTGGCGCCAATGGCAGGGAACGCCTGGACCGTGTGCGCCAGGCCCTGCGCGATGCGGGCTTGCCCGATACGATCCTGCAACGGTTTCCGCACGAATTTTCCGGTGGCCAGCGACAGCGCATCGCCATCGCCCGCGCCATTGCACTGGAGCCCGAGTTCATCCTGCTCGACGAGCCAACTTCGGCGCTCGACCTTTCCGTCCAGGCCCAAATCATCGACCTGTTGCGCAAGCTGCAGGACGAAAAGGGCCTCTCCTACCTCTTCATTTCGCACGATCTGAAGGTCGTGCGCGCACTCTGCCACAGGGTCATGGTCATGCAGCATGGCAAGATCGTGGAGCAGGGACCGGTCAATGAAGTGCTTATCAACCCCCAAACCGACTATACGCGCCGCCTTGTCCGCGCCGCGTTCGAAATTGCCGCCTGAGCCCTGGAGCATATTTTAAATGGCAAACCCCAAAATCACTTTCATTGGTGCCGGTTCGTCGGTGTTCATGAAGAACATTGTTGGCGACATTCTGCAGCGCCCGGCTTTGGCCGGTGCCGAGGTGCGGCTGATGGATATCAATCCGCAGCGGCTTGAAGAAAGCGCCGTCATTGCCGGCAAACTGGTCAAGACCCTGGGTGTACCGGCGAGCGTCAAGACCTATTCCAATCAGCGCGAGGCCCTGGACGGCACAAATTTCGTCGTCGTCTGCTTCCAGATCGGGGGCTATGAGCCCTCTACGGTCATCGATTTCGATGTGCCCAAGAAGTACAATCTCCGCCAGACCATTGCCGACACGCTGGGCGTCGGTGGCATCATGCGCGGCCTCAGGACCGTGCCGCATCTCTGGAGCATCTGCGAAGACATGCTGCAGGTCGCGCCCAACGCTATCATGCTGCAATATGTCAACCCGATGGCCATCAATACCTGGGCAATCTCGGAGCGCTATCCGACCATCAAGCAGGTCGGCCTCTGCCACTCTGTGCAGGGCACAGCGCATGAGCTGGCCCACGATCTGGATATTCCTTACGAGGAAATCCGCTATCGCTCGGCCGGCATCAACCACATGGCCTTCTTCCTCAATTTCGAGCACCGGCAGCCGGACGGCAGCTACAAGGATCTCTATCCCGAGCTGCATCGCGCTTATGCCGAGGGCAGGGCGCCAAAGCCGGGCTGGAACCCGCGCTGCCCCAACAAGGTGCGGTATGAAATGATGACGCGGCTGGGCTATTTCGTCACCGAAAGCTCGGAGCACTTTGCTGAATACACGCCCTATTTTATCAAGGAAGGGCGCGAAGACATTATCGAGAAGTTCGGCATCCCACTCGACGAATATCCCAAGCGCTGCGTCGAGCAGATTGCCAGTTGGAAGCGCACCAGTGAGGACTATCGCAAGGCCGACTGGATCGAGGTCAAGGCGTCAAAGGAATATGCCAGCTCAATCGTCAATTCCGTCTGGACCGGCGAGCCTTCGGTCATCTATGGCAATCTGAGGAACAATGGCATCATCACCAGCCTGCCCAATGCGGCAGCAGTCGAGGTGCCCTGCCTGGTCGACGATAACGGTCTCCAGCCCACCTATATCGGCGAATTGCCGCCGCAACTGACCGCCCTTATCCGCACAAATCTCAATGTGCAGGAACTGACCGTCAGGGCATTGCTCGAAGAAAACCGCGAGCACATTTATCACGCCGCCATGATGGATCCCCACACCGCTGCCGAGCTTGATCTCGACCAGATATGGAACTTGGTGGACGACCTGCTCGATGCACACGGCACCATGCTGCCCGAATGGGCGCGCAGTCGGCGCAAGAAAGAAGTGGCCTGATCAGGCGTGAACAAGCGATGAGGACGGCGGCGAGATAGTTGCGCGCCGTCTTTTCGTGTCGGGTTGCGATTTTGCAGAAGTATTTGATTTTGTTTAAGAATCGACCGAGGAAGAGGCGCTAGTGTTAGATGGCCGATCGACGCTTCGCTTGTGGTTACGCTGGGTTTGAATATGGCCTCACCCGCGTCTTTTCTGAGTCAGCAGCACTCCCACGACAAGGTTTGAGGTTTGTCAGGAGACATCACACCAGTAGTTCTAGGCGTCGCCCTGGCAACTGGATAGCAACCGTTTTGGGGTTATGGACTGTGTCGCACACCTTGAGACAGATTTCGCCAGTGTATGGGCGCCTCTCGCTTCGCCCGCGTCAAAGTCCGGGTGTCGCACCCCCATCGACCGCAAAGCCTACCCCCTGGATGTGGCGCGCCCGTGGTGAGCACAGGAAGGCTACTGTTTCCGCGATATCTTCGGGATTGCCGAGACGACGAATTCCGGCGCGCTGGGTATTGCGGCTTCGAACCTCGTCCTCGGATATTCCTTCGGCGGCGGCCTCCTGGGTTATAAGTGCCTCCATCCTCCCAGTGACCGTAGCACCGGGATGGACGATGTTGACATTCACATCGTCAACAAGGCCCTGTTTGGACAGCGACTTGGTGACGTGAGCCAAGGCCGCATTGACCGCACCGCCTAACATAAATCCCGGCGACGGTGTGTATGCTGCAGCACCACCGATATTGATCACCGTGCCCTTGCGTTGCTTCAGCGCGGGCCAAAGCGCCCGGGCAAGGCGCACCGCGCCAAAAAACTTGAGGGCAAAGCCGCTGATCCATTCATCATCTGGCTGGGCGGGGAAAGCGCCTGCGCGTGTATCGCCCGCGCAGTTAACCAGGATGTCCAGGCCGCCGAACTGGGCCAGCGTGCGCTCAGCCGCCGAATTGCATCCCGTTTCGCTGCCCAGATCCGCTCCGACAGCTATGGTCCGAACGCTGTGCTCCGCCGAAATGGCGCTCGCCGCATTATCCAGTGCGTCCGATGAGCGCGCGACGAGGGCAATATTGCATCCTTCGGCGGCAAGGCGGCTGGCAATAGCATATCCAATCCCCTTGCTCGCTCCGGTCACCAAGGCTGTTTTGCCAGCCAGTTCACGCGCGGACATTGCGTTTCCTCTTTGCGGGTGGAGAAATGGTTTCGCTCGGATTGAATCCGAGCCGATCGGAGACTTCTGCGGCAATGGTTCGGGTGATCTCGATGTAGTCGGCCATCCCGGTCACCGAAAGGCGCCATACAGGACCGGAAAAGCCGATGGCACCGATAACCTGTCCACGGAAATCCCTCACCGGAGCGGCCATGCAGCGCACTTCGGGATTAAACTCGCAATCATCATAGGCAATGCCGTCCCGCCGGACCCGGTCGACATGCAGCCGTAGGGCCTGTGAATCGCGCAGGGTGCTTGACGTGACCGGCCGGAAATCCAATTCAGCGACGTAATCATGATAGATCTCGTCTGAAAGCCCTGACAGCAGCACCTTGCCAATAGCCGTACAATATACCGGGCGGAGGGTGCCGGCGCGTTCGGTGATCTGCAAGGCATTGGGCCCCTCGCGCCGGGTTAGGATCAGCGCCATGCGCCGTTCCCAGATAGCGAAGTGCGTAGCCTCACCCGTGGCAAGCGCCAGACGATCAAGAAACGGTTCAACGGTGGCGCAGAGTTCAGCCTCGTTGAGACAGGCCGACGCCAACTGATAAATTCCGCGACCGACACGGTACCGCTTGTCGTCCGGTCCCGTGCGGAGGTAGCCCAATGCCACTAATGTGCGCGTAAGGTGGTAGAGCGTGCTGGTGTGCAATCCCAGCCGACGGCTTAGCTCCGATAGCGTTGCGCCGTCTCGGTGGCGGGCGGCCTCCTCCAGTACCATGAAACCGCGTTCCAGCGACTGGATTCGCCCTTCATCTCGCTCGGGCTTCTCGATATCGGACAATTCGTCCTCCTTGCTCATATGGCGATCGATATCCCCTCAATATGAGAATATCAACCAAGATTTGCTGCGTGTAGTGCTTAACAACTCCATGACATCGAGATCCCGACGCGTTGAAGTGCATATTTTTCTCACAGATAGAGAACTGAACAGAAACTGTGAGAAAATAATTGACTCATACAAATCACCGCCCTTAACTCGATACCTGGCGGTTGAGGAGCCGTCAGGACTGTTGGCGATCCCCTCGGGGTCGCGTTAGGGAGGAGTTTCTATGACAATTCGGAATTCTGCCTGGAAAGGCATGTTGGCCGGTGCCGTGGCTGCTTTGGCGGTCACAGGTGCTGCGCTGGCGCAAGACTATCCAAATCGTCCGGTCACCATGATTGTGCCTTGGGCTGCGGGTGGCGGCACCGATATTCTGGTGCGCGCCCTCACACCCGCCATGGAGCAAGCCATCGGCCAGCCCATCAATGTCGTGAACCGTACGGGTGGATCGGGTCTGGTCGGCCACACAGCGATGGCCCAGTCCGCTCCCGACGGCTACAATATAGGGACCATCAACGTTGACCTGAGCCAGCTGGTCTGTCAGGGGCTCACGGATCTCAGCGCTGACAAGTTCACCCAGATTGCTCTCCTGAATGTCGAGCATTCAGCCGTCATCGTGAAATCGGACTCGCCGTTCAATACGCTGGCGGAAGCGATTGAAGCTATCAAGTCGAATCCGCCTGGCACCTACACGGCTTCAGGTTCGGGCGTAGGCAGCATCTACCATCTTGCTTGGGTGGGCATGATGGTCGCCGCGGGTATCGAGCCAGATCGCGTCACCTGGGTTCCGTCGCAGGGCGGCGGTCCGTCGCTGCAGGACGTATCCTCAGGGGCGGTCGATTTCGTCACGCCACCGCTGTCCGATTCGAAGGCTTTGCTTGATGCCGGCAACATCAAGGCACTCGCTTCCATGAGCCCCGAGCGCAACCCGGTGTTTCCGGATGTGCCCACAGTCAAGGAAGCCATTGACGTCGAATGGAACCTTGCCACGTGGCGTATGATCGGGGCTCCCGCTGGCCTAACTGACGATGTGAAGGCCAAGGTGCTGGATGCCGTCCAGACGGCCTACGAAAGCGACACCTTCCAGAGCTTCATGAAGGAGCGCGGCTTCTCCTTCTCCTGGCTTGGCCCGGACGAGGCTCGCGAATTTCATGCCGCCCAGGACGAGGCTATTTGCGACGTAATGAAGGTCGCCGGAATGGTCCAGTAGGTTAGCTCCGCAACACCCTATCCGGACGCAGATGATGCGTCCGGATATCCGAAAATTCCGGCACTGCACCAGGCGGTGGGAGAACCCTTGCATGAAAGCCAATGACGCGATCACCGGCGGCATATTTCTGGCCGTGGCGATATTCGCCTTTGTTTACGCAGGTACATTTAGTTCCCTGCCCGGGGTGAAATATGGCCCGGACCTCTTTCCGAGACTCGTTGCCGTCTTGATGGGACTGGGTGGAACCCTGCTCACCTTCAGTGCCCTGCGACCTGCCGGCCGCCAGCCGCTCTTGCGCATTGCTCAATGGGCCCGCACGCCGCGCTCCTACTTCATCATCGGCGCGGTACTGGGCAGCATCGTCTTCTACATCTTGTTGTCCGAGGTGCTGGGATTCCTGCTGACGGGCTTTGTGATGCTCTCGGCCTTGCTGGTGGCAACCCGCGGCGTGTCGAAGGCTGTATCGAGCCTCCTTATATCCGGCAGCGTGGTTGTCCTTCTGTACCTGATCTTCGCTCGGTTCCTGCGTGTTCCGCTCCCCGTGGGCTTCCTTGAGACTATGGTGCGCTGAATGGAAAACCTTCTTGTAGCTATTGAACTCGTTTTCCGCCCTGACGTCCTTCTGACCATTCTGCTGGCAAGTATCTACGGCATTCTGGTCGGAGCGATGCCAGGCGTGTCGGCCACTCTTGCAGTGGCAATGCTGGTGCCTATCACGTTCTTCATGGAACCCGTCGTCGCCCTGGCGACCATCGCAACGGCCGTGGCCATGGCAATCTTCTCGGGTGATTTGCCGGGCGCGCTACTGCGCATTCCGGGTGTCCCGGCTTCTGCTGCCTATACGGACGAATCCCATGAGATGACCCTGAAAGGGGAGGGCGGCACGGGTCTGATGATCTCGCTGCTGTGTTCCGTCATTGGCGGTATTTTGGGCACTATTGCGCTTGCGCTCCTGGCCCCCGCCCTGGCGCAGTTCGCCTTGGCTTTCCGGTATCACGAATATTTCTGGCTGGCCGCTATTGGCCTCAGTACGGCGGCCCTCGTTGCCGGGAATAATCCGGCAAAGGGCATGATCTCACTCTGCCTCGGCCTGCTGCTCTCGACGGTGGGCTACGACATGATCTCGGGAGCCCCGCGCTACACTTTCGGCACTGTGGCGCTCATGGAGGGGATCAACTTTATCTCGGTCATGATCGGCGTCTTCGCCGTCGCTGAAGTCATGCGCTGTCTAGTCCATCCTCCGCGGGGCGACCATCGCGTGAGCCGCGTGCAGCGGATCGATCTGGGCAAGACCTTCGCCGCCATACGGAAATACAAGGGGCAGCTGTCGCTTGGCTCTGTCATCGGTATCATCATCGGCGCTATTCCAGGGGCAGGTTCTGATATTGCAGCCTGGGTGTCATATGGCTTCTCAAAGAAGCTCTCCAGGACGCCCGAGCTCTACGGAACCGGATATCCCGAGGGGATTGTTGCAGCCAGCGCGTCGAACAACGCCTCGACATCCACGACTTGGGTGCCGTCTCTGGTCTTTGGCATCCCCGGTGACTCAGTTACCGCAATTGTCATCGGAGTGTTGTTGCTCAAGGGGCTTGAGCCGGGACCGCTGGTCTTCGTGGAGAACGCGCCGCTGGTTTACTCGATCTTCGTGTCCTTCTTCGTGGCCAACCTGTTGCTGATCCCGATCGGCTACCTGTCGATCAAGCTCGCAAGCCAGATCCTGCGTGTTCCCAACAGCGTCCTGATGCCCATCGTACTGACCTTCACCATTGTCGGGGCGTTTGCCATCAACAATTCCATGATGGGCGTCATTGTCGCGCTCTTTGCGGGCATAGTTTCTTTCCTGATGCAGGAGAACGAATATCCCGTGGCGCCGCTGATCCTTGGGATGGTAATCGGCCCGATCATTGAGCAAAGCTTCATGCAGGGGATGATCGCCGAGAACGGCGACCTTACCGCCTTCTTCAGTCGTCCGCTCGCGGCCGGTCTGGGCATCTTCACCATCCTGATCTGGCTTGGGCCCTTACTCGCTTACGTCGTCAGGCGCTTCCGAGCAAAACGCTCATTCGCAGCTTCCAAGAACTAACACAGCTATTCTTTTGAGGAGTTAAGGTCGCTATGGCCAAGACCAAAGGCGGCGACTTGATCGCCGATCACCTGATCCGCAGCAAGATGCCCTATGTTTTCGGCATTTGCGGCCACGGCAATGTGGGTATGCTTGATGCTCTCTACGAGCGGCGAGACAAGATCAAGCTGATCTCGCCCCGCCACGAACAGACAGCGGGCCATATGGCCGATGCCTATTTCCGCATTGCCCACCAGCCGGTGGCGACGCTCACGTCCTGCGGGCCCGGTTCAGCCAATATCCCCATGTCGCTTGCCTGCGCGCAGGCCGACAGCTCGGCATTCCTTGCCATTACGGCCAACGTACCTACTTCGCAGTTTAATCGCGGGCCGTTTCAGGAAACCTATATGCATGGGCAGGCGAGTTTCCCGGATGCCATTAAGCCCTTCGTCAAGCGCTCCTTCCAGCCCACACGGGTAGAGATGCTGCCGCTGGCTCTGCGGCAGGCGACCAATCTCCTGACTTCCGGACGTCCCGGTCCCGTCAATCTTGATGTGCCTTACAATCTCTTTCAGGAAGAGGCCGACGTCTCTCTCGAAGTGATGGAGACCATGGGCGTCGGCAATCGCCCTGGGGCATCTGCCGAAGCCATCTCCATCGTGGTCGACATGCTTTTGGCCGCACGCTCGCCGCTGATTTTTGTCGGTCATGGCGTCACGCTTTCCGAGGCGGGCAAGGAACTCACCGAGCTCCAGCGCATCCTGCAAGTCCCGCAGGTGGCCTCGCCCAATGGTATGGGCACGCTGGACATGACCGACAAGCTTTCGCTCGGCTTTATTGGACGTAACGGCACCTTCATGGCTAACCAGGCTGGGCGTCATGCCGACGTCCTGCTGGCAATTGGCGCACGATTTGATGACCGTTCCGCTTCGTCCTGGAAGCAGGGCTATTCGTGGAATATCCCACCAACAAAGCTGATCCATGTCGATATCGACCCCAATGAGATCGGCCGCAACTACGAACCCTTGCTGGGCATTCAGGCCGATGCGCGCACCTTCATTCGTCAGTTGCTGGCCGAGATAGAGAAGCGCGGCAATACCCGCCATGAGGGCACCAGACCCTGGCTCGAACAAATCGCCCGCTGGCGTGCCGAATGGCTGGGGTTCATCACCCCCAATTTCGAGATCGACACCAATCCAATGCGTCCCGAGCGGGTGGTGGCCGACATAAGGCAGGTGGCGCCAGACGATACGATCCTCGTGCCGGATTCCGGCTCGCACCACAATTGGTTCATGCAGTTCTGGGAATGCCGCCGCCCGCAATCCATGCTCAACACCTGGGGTTATTCAGCCATGGGGTTCGGGGTTTCGGGTGTTCTCGGCGCCAAGCTGGCCGCGCCCGACCGGCCCTGCATCGCCGTGGTCGGCGATGGCGGTTTCACCATGACGCCACATGTGCTCTGCACAGCGATGGAGTATGACATTCCGGCCATCTGGGTGGTGTGGAACAACTATGCCTGGGGCGCGATCCGCGACCTGCAGCAGGGTGTGTTCGGTGGCCGGGAAATCGGCACAAGTTTTACCCATGGCACCAATGCAGAGCCCTATAATCCAGATTTTGCGGCGCTGGCCCGCGCCCATGGCGTCGATGGGGTCAAGGTCAGCCGCTCCAGCGATTTCCGCGATGCGCTGAAGGTGGCGTTGGATTCAGGACGGCCTTATCTTATCGACCTCGAAGTCGATCCTGGCGTAAAGCCACCGACCACCGGCTCGTGGCAATTGCCGCCAATGCCGGCCCCTGAACCGGCCTTTGGCGCCCCCTGGCACCCGGCTTGAGGAGGAGGATATGAAACCTGTCACCCTGAGCCACATGATCGGCGGCAAGGATGTGCCCGGCCGCGATCATTTCGACAGCCGCGACCCCTATCGGGGCGACCTAGTCTCGACCGCGCCGACCGCTTCTGCCCAGGAGGTCGCGATGGCTGTGAAGGCGGCCCGAGCCGCTGCGCCGGAAGTCGCCGCCATGCCAGCTTATGAGCGGGCTGCCATTCTGCGTCGCGCGTCAGAACTGATTGTCGAGCGAGCCGGCGAAATTGGCGAGATCATGTCCCGAGAAACCGGCAAGGCGTTGGTCGATGCCGAGGGCGAAGTGAAGCGCTCGATGGATACGCTCAGCCTTTCCGCTGAAGAGGCGATCCGGATCGAAGGCAGCCATGTGCCGCTCGATGGCAGCGCCATGGGCCATGGCAAAATGGCTTTTATGATGCGTTTTCCCGTCGGCGTTGTCGGAGCGATTACTCCATTCAATGCGCCGTTCAACCTTGCCTGCCACAAGCTCGGCCCGGCGCTTGCCGCGGGCAATGCTGTCATCATCAAGCCGCCTCAGCAATGTCCGCTGGTGGTGCACCGGTTGGTGGAACTGCTCTATGACGCTGGCGTGCCACGTCATTTCATCCAGGTCATTCATGGCGGGGCGGTAACTGGCCAGGCGCTGGTCACCGACCCTGGTGTCGATATGCTGACCTTTACCGGCTCCTCCCGCGTCGGCGCAGAAATCCGCGCCCGTGCGGGGCTGCGTCCGGTGACGCTGGAGCTGGGTGGCACCGGGCCAACCATTGTGTGCGACGATGCCGATCTCGACGCTATTGCACCAGTCATGGCGCGCAATGCCGTGCGGCTGGCCGGGCAAAGCTGCATATCGGTTCAGAATATCTACGTGCCGCGCGCGCTGGCAAAAACGCTGGGCGACAAGGTAGCCGAACAGATGAAATTGCTGCGCCTCGGCGATCCGCTGGCCGATGGCACCGATGTCGGTACCTTGATCGACGAAGCTGCGGCCAAAAGGGTCGAAAGCTGGGTCGAGGAGGCCGTGACACAGGGTGCCACAGTCCTTGCCGGCGGCAAACGCCATGGCGCGGCGTTTGAACCGACCCTGCTGGCCAACGCAACCAACGATATGAAGGTGGTGTGCGATGAGGTGTTCGGACCTGTGGCCAGCATCATCGCCTATGACAGCCTCGATGAGCCGGTGAATGACATTTCCAATAGCCGTTATGGCCTGCAATGCGGTGTCTACACTGACAGCACCAAGCTAGCCCTGTCGCTGGCGAGACGTCTGCGCACCGGGGGCGTCATCGTCAACGGCACCTCGACATGGCGCACCGATCAACTGGCCTATGGTGGGGTCAAGGACAGCGGCATCGGACGTGAAGGTCCGCGCTATGCAATCCGCGACATGACCGAAGAGCGCCTGATCCTGTTTAATCTCTGAGGGGGCCGACTAATGGACCCAATTCTCGTTACCGGCGCGGGGGGCTTTCTCGGCCGCGCTATTACGTCGGCACTGCTGGAGCGGGGCGAACATGTCATCGCCCTCGAAGCGGGCGATTGCCAGCCACTGGCCGTGATGGCGGCCAACTGGCCATGGCTCGAAATTGTCCGGGGCGATATTTGCGATGTGAACACGGTGGAGGCGATGTTTGCTACCTATCGCCCACGCGCTGTCATTCATTGTGCTGCAGTCGTTGGCGTTATCGCTTCGCTTGAGGCGCCGCAAAAACTGTTCCGGGTCAATATGGAAGGCTCTGCCAATCTCTTCGAGGCCATGGTCCACCATGGCAGCAAGCGCATGGTCCATATCAGTTCGGAGGAAATCTACGGC
>JAEYTY010000127.1 GCA_023433775.1 Pseudomonadota bacterium
CTTGAGCGTTGGGGCTGCAGTCATTGCATCTTCTCAGCGAGTTGATGTTTGAACAAACAGTTGTTGTGAATGAAAAGGCTTCGCCACCATGCCATTTTCCCGCGCGTTCATCCTCGTCCTGAGCTTGTTTTGCGCGACGAACGCAACACACGCAGACGAGGCAAAAGCGCCAAAGGGGGTGGTGGAGCTCTTCACCTCGCAGGGTTGTTCATCCTGTCCGCCCGCTGATGCCGCCATCGCCAAACTGGTTGCACAGGGCGACATGGTGGTCCTTTCCTATCACGTCGATTACTGGAACTACCTCGGCTGGACCGACACGCTTTCCTCGAAGGAAAATACCGAGCGTCAGTACGGTTACGCCAAGACGCTCGGCCGCACCGGCGTTTATACGCCGCAGGCAATCATCAATGGCCGTGAGCACGTAAAGGGTACCGACCTTACCGTCATCAACGACAGGGTAAAGGGTCTGGGCGAATCGGGACACGGGCTGACCGTGCCGGTGCATGCGGCGATGCATGGCAACGAGATCGAGATCGAGATCGGCAAGGGGCATGGCAATGCCGATGTCGTGGTCGCCTATTTCACCAAGCGCCAGCAGGTGGAAGTGACCAAGGGCGAAAACAGCGGCAAGAACATGGACTACTGGCACGCCGTCTATGACGTCCAGTCGGTCGGCACCTGGAATGGCGAGAGCATGAAGCTCACGCTTCCCGGCAAACTGATGGGCAAATCCAAGAAGGACGGCTGCGCTATCCTGCTGCAGACCTCGAGCGAAGGCGGAGAGCCATCGGCGATCATCGGCGCCACCATTCTCATGGCAGGCCGCAAGAAACACTAGCTGATCCGGGAAGTTGTTGGCGGCCCGGTCCGGCACATTGGGGGGCTGGGGGTAAGGGTCAATGTGGCGAACCGGGCCATATGGCGCGAAAATCGGCGCCAACCAACGATGAGACTGTCGCCCGGAATTCAGGCGCTCTTTTGTCCTAAATTGGGCAAGATTAATTAGATCATCCGCATTCAACTTCCGACCGGCAGGCTTGCATTTTCACCTGCCTGGGGCACATTGTCAGGTGGTCGATATCGACGATGTGGAGCCTAGATGACTGATCAGCCGGATTTGCAAGGGTCGAACCGACCCCAGGACGCAAGTGTCGTCAGTCTCAGCGAATACCGCCAAAGCCGCGATCCCGCGCCGGTCACCTTCCACCGGAGGGAGCTCGATGCGATCCTGAGGATCTATGGCCGCATGGTGGGCGAAGGCGAGTGGAAGGACTACTCGATCGACCACCTCAAGGACCGCGCCGTGTTCTGCGTCTTCAAGCGGTCCGGCGAAATGCCGCTTTTCCGCATCGAAAAGAACCCGAAGCTCGCCGCCAAGCAGGGCGCCTATTCGGTGATCAATATCAATGGCATGACCCTCAAGCGCGGCCACGAACTGCCGCAGGTGCTCAAGGTCTTCGACAAGGCGCTGAAGCTGATCGACTGAGGGCGAGCCGGATTACCCGGCAAACAGCGAACCGGGATAAGCGGCCATGTCGGGCAGGGTTTTTGTGCCGTCGCCGAGCGCGATCTGCATCAACACGGTGTCCAGCCAGCGGCCGTGCTTGAAGCCAGTGCCCTTCAGCGTGCCGGTCATTTCGAAACCCAGCGACTTGTGAACCGAAACGGAAGCGGGGCTCGCCCCGCCGATGACCGCCACCATCTGGCGGAAGCCGAGGGCTTCGCAGCGTCCAAGCAACTCCCTCAAGAGCGCCTTGCCGGTGCCTTTGCCGCGCGCTTCGGGCGACAGATAGATCGAATCCTCCACAAGCCAGCGATAGGCAGGACGTGTCCGGAAGGCCGAGGCATAAGCGTATCCGATGAGGCGGCCTGTCTCGTCCTCTGCCGCGATATAAGGGTAACCTTGCGCGGTAATCGCCTCGAAGCGCTTCGTCATCTCCGCCAGGTCGGGTGGCGTCAGCTCATAGCTTGCCACGCCGTTTTCCACGCTGTCGCGATAGATTTCGGTGATGGCGGAGAGGTCGCTCGGAGAGGCGTTTCGGATGCGGATGGTCATTGCGGCGGTCTGGCAGAATGGAACAATTTAAGCAGGCTAGATCGACATCCGCTGCCGCACAACAAAAAAGGCGGCCCGAAGGCCGCCTTTTCGAATGTCAGTTTCCTCAACCTTAGTCGTCGCGGTTGCCCAGGAACTGGAGCAGGAACATGAACAGGTTGATGAAGTCGAGGTAGAGCGTCAGCGCACCCATGATCGCCTTGCGGCCCATCACGGCAACGTCGTCGGCGTCATAGTACATTTCCTTGATCTTCTGCGTGTCGTAGGCGGTGAGGCCTGCGAAGATCAGAACGCCGATCACGGAGATGGCGAAGCTCATCGCCGAAGACGCCAGGAAGATGTTGACGATCGACGCGATAATCAGGCCGAAGAGACCCATGATCAGGAACGAGCCGAAGCCGGACAGGTCTTTCTTGGTCGTGTAGCCGAAGAGCGAAAGCGCGCCGAACGAGGCAGCCGTCACGAAGAAGGTCTGCACGATGCTCTGGCCGGTATAGACCAGGAAGATCGACGAAATCGACAGGCCCATCAGCGCGGCATAGACCCAGAAGGTTGTCTGCGCGGCCGAAACGCTCATCGTATGGATGCGGAAGCTCAGGAAGAAGACCATCGCCAGCGGTGCCAGCATGATGACCCACTTCAGCGGAGAGCCATACATCAGCTGAGCGAAGCCCGGGTTGGAAACCGCCAGAGCGTAAGTGCCATAGGCGGCCACGCCGGTGATCGCGAGGCCGAGTGCCATCAGGTTATAAACCTTCAGCATATAGGTCCGCAGGCCTTCATCGATCATCGCACCGGACTGCGCACGGGACTGCGCCATTCGGTTCTGGTAGTTGTTAAAGTCAGCCATTGTTTCCTCTTTAAGCTCCGGAATTACTACGGTGTCGGGTCTGATGTTTCGCAGATCCAGGCGCCGCTGCGGAGCTCCAGCAAGCCTGTAAAACAATATGATGCGAGAATGTTCTTCATACAAGAGGTTCAATCATCGCAAGCCCGCCAATTCGGGCCGGGTTCGGCAACCTATAGGCGGTATGACGGGATTTTGATGCGGGTGTCGATCGGCGATTGAACCTGCAGGTTGTATCAAAGCTCTCGCAGCACGGGTGCGGCCTTCTGCCCGAGGATACGCCATGTGCCCGCAAGCCCGATCCCGACGGTCAGGACCAGCGAAATCACCAGCGTCATCACCGCAACATCCGGCAGGAAGGTCGAGGGCAGCCGCATGATGCGGCTGACGACGAACCAGGCCGAGAGGCCTCCGGCAACGAGTGCGAAGACCGCCGTGGCGGCGCCAAGGATCATGTATTCATAGGAGAAGGCGCGCATCAGCATGCTGCGCGTGCCGCCGAGCGTCTTCAGGATCACGGCATCATGCGTGCGGGCGCGGTTTCCAGCGGCAAGCGCGCCGGAAAGCACCAGCACCGAGGCGATCAAGGCGACCGCCGCGGCCGCACGGATCGCCGTTGCGAGCTGGCCGACGAGCTGGTCGATGATGCTGATCGCATCCTTCACCCGTACGCTGGTGATGGTCGGGAAGGTGTTGGTCACCTGCCGCAGGATGGCGGCTTCCTGTTGCGCGGTCGCCGACGGATCGCTCAGGGTCGCCAGCCAGGCATGCGGCGCGCCGCGGAAGGTGTTCGGCGAGAAGACCATCACGAAGTTGATCGACAGCGACTCCCACTCGACCTTGCGGAAGTTGGCGATCCTGGCGGTAATGTTGCGGCCAAGCACGTTGACCGTCACCGTGTCACCGAGCTTCAGGCCGAGCTCGCCCGCCTCTTCTGCCGAAAAGGAAACGAGCGGCTCGCCGGCATAGTCTGCCGGCCACCATTCGCCTGCGGTCAGGGTGGAGT
>JAEYTY010000158.1 GCA_023433775.1 Pseudomonadota bacterium
CCTCCACGGCGTTCCAAAGGCTTGAGCCCTTGCCCTGACGCAGCGCCTGGCTGGCTTTCACCTCCATGCCGATGGTTTTTTCGGCGGCGACGACTTCGCTGACAGCCTTGGCGTTGGGATAGCGCTCCAACAACATGTTCAGCCGCGCGGCGTCGCCATGCAGCAGATAGCGGACGCTTCCTTTGTTGCGGCGTGCGGCGATGTCTACGCCCTCGACCACGATGTCGGGGGCGGCGTCTCCGCCCATCCCATCAATCGATAGAATGAGAGTGCTGTCGGCCATGCGTGTGCTGATCGCCCCTAGAGTGCGTTCGCGAGAACGGGGCCTGTCGGCCTTCGAAATCGGGCGGACCATAAGCCCCGCGCCGGGGAAAGCCAAACCGTCCGGTCAGGCAAAAGCGCAGTTCCAGGCGCCCGGGTCCGTCAGGGCGTCGGGCGAGAGCGCCGCCTGACGCGCCGCGGTCTCGCCCGCATAGGCCGCGAGCTGGGCGGCGAACGCCGGGTCCGCGTTATCGCCCAGAATGTTGCGTGCAATGGCGTCCGCGAGCGCGGCAGGATCGCCCAGCGCGGCGGCGTAAGCTTCGAGCCGGCCGTAGAAATCTCCCGCAAGGCGGCGCATGCGCTTGGGTACCGTCAAATCGCCCACGCCCGCTTCGCGCAGCCCGGAATCGATGTGGCGGAACAAAGCGTCGGTGAACGCCTGCGCCAAGCCCGGCGCCTCCGTCGCCGCCTTGAGGCGCACCAGCGCCAGCGCCGCGTTGAGGGTTAGGAGCTCGAATCGCCCCTCCAGCGTGTCCGGGACCCGGCCTGGGCCGAAAAACGCGGGTTTGCGGCTGGCCGCGACCACCGCCTCGAGCAGATTTTCGGCCCCCGCATTCGCCTGATTGCGCCTGAACGGCCAGATCGACATGCCTCTCCTGTGCTCCCCTCTTGCCCCGTCCGCCGGCCCGCCTTACCCGTTGACCCCGATTTGGGCGCACGGCCCCGAGGTGATGGCATGGATCGCGGTTTCTTGCGTTTGTCGGCGGCTCTTGTCGCGCTTGGCGCTGCTGTGGCGTGCGCCCCGGTGCAGACCTACAGCGGCTTCTCGGCCGAGCGCAACAATGTGGAAATTCCCGACCCGCAAGTCGGCGTCGATACGCGCTCGACCGTGCAGCAGCGTTTCGGCAGCCCCTCCACCACCGCCGTGATGGAAGAGCAGGCCACCTGGTACTACCTCTCCTCCGTGCAGGAGCGCGTGGCGTTCTACACCCCGCGCATCACCGAGCGCCAAGTGATGGCCGTGCGCTTCAATGGCGACACGGTTGCGGCGGTCGAGAAGTTCGGTCTCGAGCGTGGCCAGATCGTCGCCTACAACGACAACGCCACGCCCACGCGCGGCCGCGAACTCGGCCTGCTTGAGCAAATCTTCGGCAATATCGGCAACGCTCCGCCCATTGGCCGCGACGAGGAAGAGCAAGGCGCGCGGCGCGACCGCTAGCGCTTCAGGCTTTCAACGTCGCCACAAACAAAAACGCCCCGGCGAAAGCCGGGGCGTTTCGTTTTGGAGCTCTCGCTCCGCTTAGTTCCAGTGCGCCAGCACCGCGAGCAGCAGAAGCGCCACGATGTTGGTGATCTTGATCATCGGGTTCACGGCCGGGCCCGACGTATCCTTGTAGGGATCGCCGACCGTATCGCCCGTCACCGCGGCCTTGTGGGCGTCGCTGCCCTTGCCGCCGTGGTGGCCTTCTTCAATCAGCTTCTTGGCGTTGTCCCAAGCGCCGCCGCCCGAGGTCATCGAGATGGCGACGAACAAGCCCGTCACGATCACGCCAACCAGCAGCGCGCCCAGCGAAGCGAACGCGTTGGCCGGGCCTGAGATCGCGTAGATCACGGCGAACAACACGATCGGCGCCAGCACCGGCAGCAGCGACGGCACGATCATTTCCTTGATCGCCGCTTGCGTCAGGATATCGACCGCACGCCCGTAGTCCGGCTTCGCCGTGCGTTCCATGATGCCGGGGATTTCCTTGAACTGACGGCGAACTTCTTGAACCACCGCTTCAGCCGCACGCCCCACCGCCGTCATCGACCAGCCGCCGAACAGGTACGGCAGCAAGCCGCCCACGAAGAGGCCGACGATCACATACGGGTTGGAAAGCGCGAAGTCCGGCACGACGCCTTCGAAGAAGCGGAATTCGCCCGGATGCGCCGCATAGTACTTGAGGTCTTCAAAGTACGCCGCAAACAGCACGAGGGCGCCCAGACCGGCCGAACCGATCGCGTAGCCTTTCGTGACCGCCTTCGTCGTGTTGCCGACCGCGTCGAGAGCATCGGTCGTCACGCGCACTTCCTTCGGCAGTTCGGACATTTCTGCGATGCCGCCGGCATTGTCCGTCACCGGCCCGAACGCGTCGAGCGCGACGATGATGCCCGCAACCGAAAGCATGGTCGTGACAGCGATAGCGATGCCGAACAGACCCGCCAGCGTGAAGCAGGCGATGATGCCCGCCACGATCGTCAGCGCCGGCAGCGCCGTCGATTCCATCGAGACCGCGAGGCCTTGGATCACGTTCGTGCCGTGACCGGAGACCGAAGCCTTCGCCACG
>JAEYTY010000007.1 GCA_023433775.1 Pseudomonadota bacterium
ACCGAGACCACTTCGATCAGGCTGCGAAAGCCCTGGATGTCGGTAAAGCTCTTGCGCGAAATTTCGAGCGTGTTGAACGAGAACAGGTCAAAGACCCGCTCCATGCGATTGTCGGTAATGGTGGCGCCCACCTTGGGCCGCACCGTCACCATGCCATAGGCCTTGAGGATGCGCATGGCTTCGCGCACCGTATTGCGGCTGGCATTGAACCGTTCACACAGTTCCCGCTCGGTCGGCAGGCTGTCGCCAACCTGCAGCCCGCCCTCGGAAATCAGGGCGCGAATATTAGCAACAATGCCATCAACAGCAGATGGCGCGGCGCGCATCAAGGCGATGCTTTTAACGCCGACATCGCCCCCCATTTCTGCGCCCCCGCTGCTCTTCATTGCCACTTGTCTATTTGTTGGACAAAACGTCTAGCGCGGCGAATTCAGCCTGTCAATCGGTGATAATATAAGTAATAAATTTTGCTGAGTTAGCTTGGCGGCCCGGCTTTCGGGGCTGGATTACCCTGCTGTGTCAGCAACTTGGCAAAGGCCTGCCTGTGCATTTCTGCCATTTGTCGCGCCGCCGCGACAGTGCTAGGGATCGCGCCATGAACTGGTTCCTGCGCCTCCTGCCCAATCTCGTCCCTGTCAGTTTCCGCGAGCGTCTGCGCGCCGCGACCGGCGCCTTTTGCGGTCTGCTGATCACAGCAACAATCATGGCGCTGGTGGTGGGCACGGGGCCCGAATTGCCGCTGCTGATGGCGCCCATTGGCGCCTCGGCGGTGTTGCTCTTTGCTGTCCCGGCCAGCCCTCTGGCCCAACCCTGGTCCATCATGGGCGGCAATTGCCTCGCGGCGCTGGTTGGCGTCACCTGCGCCATGCTGATTGATGATGTGGCGCTTGCCGCCGCCCTCGCCGTTTCCGTCAGCATCGCTCTTATGCTCTCGCTGCGGTGCCTCCATCCGCCCAGTGGCGCGGTGGCGCTGACCGCGGTGATCGGTGGCCCGGCCATTAGCGCGCTGGGCTATGGCTTTGTGCTCTGGCCCGTCGCCATCAATTCGCTGCTGCTGCTGGTGATTGCCATTGTCTTCAATCGGCTCACCGGCAAGCAATATCCCCATCTGGCGCCGGCCTCCATGCCCGCCATCGCGCGGGACAATGTCGTGCCCTATACGCCGCAGCTTTCGCTCGGCGTCACCCCGGCTGATCTCGAATTGGCCATCCGCGAGCGTGATGAGGTTATCAGCGTCGATGCCGCCGATCTCGAAGAGGTGCTGCATCGCGCCGAGGCGCTCGCCTTTGCCCGGCGCTCGGGCGGCATCACGGCGGGTCTGATCATGTCGGTCAAGGTCGCGACCGTGCGGCCCGAAACCGGCCTGCGGGTTGCTCTGCGCTTGCTTCGCGATCGGGGCATCAAGGCCCTGCCGGTTGTCGATGAAGGCCGGCGTCTGGTCGGCATAATCACCCAGCGCGATCTGCTCGACAAAGCCGATTGGGGCCCGCCAAAGGCGTCATCGGGCCTGGGCTGGCGCCTGCGTTCCATAACCAATTCGGGCCGCCCGCTGCGCGGCAAGGTGCGCGATGTCATGACCTTGCGCGTGGTCAGCGTGCCGCCCACCATGGCCATTGCCATGGTGGTGCAGCTGATGCTCGATGGCGGCCACCATCATCTGCCGGTCGTCGGCTCCGATGGGGTGCTGGTCGGCATGGTCACGCAATCCGATGTGGTCGCAGCCCTCTTCAGCGCCAATGCCGGAGAGCTGCGCCAGATCGCCTGACGGTTTTACGCGGCGCGGACGATGTCCACCAGTTCCACGTCAAACACCAGGTCCTGCCCGGCCAGCGGGTGGTTGGCGTCCACGGTCACGCTGGCGTCGTTCACTTCGACCACCGTGATCGGCAGCAAGCCGCCATCGGCGGTGCGGGCCTGCAATTGCGTGCCGACATTGAGGTCGATCCCGGCGGGAACCTTGTCGCGGCCAAGCGTCTGCACCGCGTCGTCGCGGCGCGGGCCATAGGCAGCAGCGCAGGGGATGATCACCGTGCTCTTCGTGCCTTGCTCCATGCCGGCCACATGCTCTTCGAGTCCCTTGATCACCTGGCCTTCGCCAAGCTTGAACTCCAGCGGGTCGCGGCCATTGGAGCTGTCGAATTCGGTGCCGTCGAGGAGGCGGCCAGAATAATTGATGCGAACGAGATCGCCGGTCTGGGCTTTGGTCATGGCAAAAGCCTTTCGATATTTTGGATTTGGCCCCAGGCACGAGAAGAGGGGCCTTCATTGTATGCCGCGCGCCAGCATTCCCAAAAGGCCGCACAGAGGGCAGCGGGGAAATGCGACATGTCGATTGGCCCGAACCGCGAAAAGGGCTCCGGCTGCGCACGACGGCGAAGCCAATAGTCTAGGGCACCGGGCTCATATGTAAACCTTTGCCGCCAAATTCGGCTCAAACCAGTGTCCAGCAAGGGTTTGGCCAGCTATCACGCTTGAAAGGAAATCGCATTTCCGCCATCAAGAGGCCTCGATTGCGGCTTATCCGCCGCAATATTGGGATGTTCGGGCTGCGCAGGGCCCCCGTCTTTTTGCCACTTCGCCCCCTTTTGGGTCGGCGTCCGATGCAAACAAGGATGATCTGGGCATGACTTTTCGGCCCGCTGCCCTTTTGGCAGCCTCACTTCTGGCCTTCACGCTGGCGGGTTGCTCCATCGCCGGGGTCAAACCCCTGCCGGGCAATCGCAACACAGCCACCGGCCCGGCGACGGCTGCCATTGCCAGCTTTGCCCCGCCCAGCACGCCTGCCGGTCACGTTCCCAAGGCCGCCGAAATCGTGGCTGCCCCTGTTTCGGCCCTCGGCTTTGCCGATAGCGGCCATGGCGCGCTCGACGGGCTGATCAGCCACTATGCCGCCGCCTATAATGTGCCCGAGCGCCTCGTGCGCCGCGTTATCGTGCGCGAGAGCAATTACAATCCCTCCGCCCGCAATGGCCCCTATTGGGGTCTCATGCAGATCAGCCACGCCACCGCCCGCGGCATGGGCTTTTCGGGCGAAGCCTCGGGCCTGCTCGATGCCGAAACCAACCTGCGCTACGCCGTCCGCTACCTCGCCGGTGCCTATGTCACCGCCGGCGGCAATGAAGACCGCGCCGTCCAGTTCTACGCCCGTGGTTATTATTACGACGCCAAGCGGCTCGGCGTTCTGGAAAAAAGCGGGCTTCGCTAAGCCATCACCTGGTGCACATATCCCTCCGCGCTGGCCGGCACTTCCTGTTCCAGCCATTGGCGGAACAGCATAAGCTTCTTGGGCTCGCGACGTCCCTTGGCCACGGCAAGATAATAGCCATGTGTGCCCTGGACGGCTTTGTTGAATGGGCGCATCAGCCGCCCATCGCTGACCGCGTCGGCGCTCATCATATCGGCGGCCAGCAACACGCCCTGTCCGGAAATCGCCGCATCAAAGGCCAGCGAGGCATCGGAATAGACCGGGCCGGTAAAACTCTGTTTCGGGTCGAGCCCCGCCGCGCTGAGCCAATGCGGCCAGTCGAGCATAGAGGTGCGATCCTGGATGACCGGTACCTGCGCCAGCGCCGCAGGTGAGGTCAGGCGTTGATGCACTACCGGCGCGCAGACCGGTTGATAGTCTTGCCCGCCGATCAGCGTGGTGTTCACGCCCGGCCAATTGCCATCGCCAAAGCGGATGCCGCAATCAAGATCAGGCCGGCTGAGATCGAGCATGGCGCCGGTCACTGTCAGCCGCACTTCAAGGCCGCGATGCAGCGTCGAGAATTTGTTGACCCGCCAGATCAGCCAGCGCGAAGCAAAGACACTGCCCACGGTCACATTGAGCACGCCTTCATGCGCGCCGGTCAGCGCCGCCAACCCGTCCTGCAGCGCTGTAAAGCCGCCCGACAATTGCGGCAGCACTTGCGCCAGTGCGGGCAGGGGACGCAGGCCCTGCGGCGTTCGGGCAAAGAGCTCCATGCCCAGCCGCTCCTCGGCCCGGCGCAAATGCTGACTGACCGCACCAATGGTGACGCCCAGCTCCTCTGCCGCCGGCGCCAGCGCGCCACGACGGGCGACAATCTCAATGGCGCGCAGCGCATTGAGCGGAATGGGGAAGGGATTGCTCATATAGATTTTCTAAATCGGCACGCAGAGCTTGTCCATTGCCCGCGAGCGCCAAGAAAAGCATATTGCCTTCATCGCCAAAGCATGGCGAACCCAATCAAGGAAACAGAAAATGTCTATCCTGACGTGGCTTTTACGCCGCCTGGGACGGGGATCAATTCATCCGTCCACAACCACCTTCTGCCCCGATGCTCTCAAACTGCGCGACTGGGCCGATCTGCCCCCGCATCACCCGCGCTGAATCACTCGCAGATCTGCGCCGTGCAAGTCTGGCCGTGGCATCCGAGGTCGAGATGCAGATGATCCTCGTGATCCGCATTGGCCTCCGGCCCCAAAACTGTCGTAAAGCGTCCGCAGGCCGCGCCATGCGCCTGCCGCAGGAACCGCCCCTCGGGCGCTGAAGCCGGCAGCCAGCCCGCCTCGACATTGATCGTCTTGCCATTGTCGAGCGCGAAGCCCACCACGTCCAGCGCATTGGCAAAGCCGTGTTCGGACACGAACCCGTCTGCAGCGCTATAGCGATTGCGGCACATCATGCCCGTGCCGCTGACAACGGTTTCAAGCCGACTATCCAGCGCCGCCGCCGCATAGGCATCGACCTCCGCCACCCAGCCCGCCAGCGCCCCCGCCATGGCGCAATTGGTGGTCACCGGGTTCGAAAACGGCACCAGCCGCCCATTGGCCAACACCGCCGTGATGGTCAGCGGCGAACGCTCGCCACACACACCCTCGGCAATCGGCGGCACCATTTCGCCCACCACCAGCCCGCTCAGCAAAGCCGGGCAGGCCGTCTGGTAAATCCGCTCAGGCGCTGCCTCCGCTGGCGTTTCCTCAGCCACAGGCTCATCCATAACAGCATTCGCATCCTCAGATGCCGGTTCCGCCTCATCCGCTGCCGCCTCATCCTCCACCGGCTCAGGCCGAGGCCGCGGCAGGGGCACCTCATCCTCGACCGTCTCTTCCGGCTCCTCTGCCTCCCGCACCGGGGGCGGCACCGGCCTTGGCGCCGGCCGCTCGCGCGGCATCAGTTCCTCCACCGCATCGCGCAGCGGCGCCAGAAAATCCTGCGCTATCGCGGCGCCGGGCGGCATGGCGATGAGCAGGACGGCGATCAGAGACAGACGGAGATGACGCATGGCCCATCAACGCCGCATATCGCCGCTTCGTTGCCCACCTTTCCCCGTTAACCGGCGCTAAACCATCTTTCTCGCTCCCGCCGCTTCTGCTATCAGCGCGACCATGACCACGCCGCTCAAAAACATCCGCAATTTTTCCATCGTCGCGCATATCGACCATGGCAAATCCGCCCTGGCCGATCGCCTGATCCAGATGACGGGCGGGCTCGACCTGCGCGAGATGAAGGAGCAGGTGCTGGACTCGATGGATATCGAGCGCGAGCGCGGCATCACCATCAAGGCCCAGACCGTCCGGCTGACCTATAAGGCCAATGACGGCGAGACCTATATTCTCAACCTCATCGACACCCCCGGCCATGTCGACTTCGCCTATGAAGTTTCCCGCTCCATGGCCGCCGTCGAAGGCTCGCTCCTGGTCGTTGACGCCTCCCAGGGCGTTGAGGCGCAGACGCTGGCCAATGTCTATCACGCGCTCGACGCCAATCACGAAATCGTCCCGGTCCTCAACAAGGTCGATCTGCCCGCCGCCGACATCCCCCGCGTCAAAACCCAGATCGAGGATGTCATCGGCATCGATGCCTCGGACGCGCTCGAAATCTCGGCGAAAACCGGCGTCGGCATCG
>JAEYTY010000036.1 GCA_023433775.1 Pseudomonadota bacterium
GGCCGTATCTGCCCGATTGAAACGCCGGAAGGCCCGAATATCGGTCTGATCAACTCGCTGTCGACCTTCGCCCGCGTCAACAAGTACGGTTTCATCGAGACCCCGTACCGCAAGATCGTGGACGGCAAGCTGACCAGCGAAGTGGTCTACCTTTCCGCCATGGAAGAGGCCAAGCACTACGTCGCCCAGGCCAACGTGCAGTTCAATGAAGACGGTACGCTCAAGGACGATCTGGTTGTTGCCCGCCATGCTGGCGACAACGGCCTGACGCCCAAGGAAAACGTCGACCTGATGGACGTTTCGCCCAAGCAGATGGTTTCCGTTGCCGCCTCGCTGATCCCGTTCCTTGAAAACGACGACGCCAACCGTGCTCTCATGGGCTCGAATATGCAGCGTCAGGCCGTGCCACTGCTGCGTGCCGAAGCTCCCTTCGTTGGCACCGGCATGGAGCCCGTCGTGGCCCGTGACTCCGGCGCTGCCATCGTGGCCAAGCGCAAGGGTATCGTCGATCAGGTGGACGCCACCCGTATCGTTATTCGCGCAACGGAAGAAACCGATGCGTCGAAGTCGGGTGTCGACATCTACAACCTGATGAAGTTCCAGCGTTCGAACCAGTCGACCTGTATCAACCAGCGTCCGCTAGTTGTTGTGGGCGATCACATCAATGCCGGTGACATCATCGCCGACGGTCCGTCGACGGAACTGGGCGATCTCGCCCTGGGCCGCAACGTACTCGTCGCCTTCATGCCCTGGAACGGCTACAATTTCGAAGACTCCATCCTGCTGAGCGAAAAGATCGCCATGCAGGACGTCTTCACCTCGATCCATATCGAGGAATATGAAGTCATGGCCCGCGATACCAAGCTTGGCCCCGAGGAAATTACCCGCGATATTCCGAACGTGTCGGAAGAAGCGCTCAAGAGCCTCGACGAAGCCGGCATCGTACACATCGGCGCTGAAGTGATGCCGGGCGACATTCTGGTCGGCAAGATCACCCCGAAGGGCGAAAGCCCGATGACGCCGGAAGAAAAGCTCCTCCGCGCCATCTTCGGTGAAAAGGCTTCGGACGTCCGCGATACTTCGCTCCGCGTGCCCCCTGGCGATGCTGGTACTGTTGTTGAAGTGCGCGTGTTCAATCGCCACGGCATCGACAAGGACGAGCGCGCCATGGCTATCGAACGCGAGGAAATCGAGCGTCTCGCCAAGGACCGTGACGACGAACAGTCGATCCTCGACCGTAACGTCTATGCACGTCTCAAGGAAATGCTGTTCGGCAAGGCCGCTACCGCAGGTCCGAAGGGCTATGTGGTCGGCACCAAGCTCAATGACTCGATCTTCGAGGCGCAGCCGCGCTCCAAGTGGTGGCAGTTTGCCATCGAAGACGACAAGGTCATGACCGAGATGGAAGCTCTCCATGCTCAGTACGAGGAAAGCCGTCGTCTGCTCGAGCAGCGCTTCATCGACAAGGTGGACAAGCTGCAGCGCGGTGACGAACTGCCTCCGGGCGTGATGAAGATGGTCAAGGTCTTCATCGCCACCAAGCGCAAGATCCAGCCGGGCGACAAGATGGCTGGCCGTCACGGCAACAAGGGCGTTGTTTCGCGTATCGTGCCGGTGGAAGACATGCCGTACCTCGAAGATGGTACGTCGGTTGACATCGTGCTCAATCCGCTCGGCGTGCCTTCGCGCATGAATGTTGGTCAGATTCTTGAAACCCATCTGGGTTGGGCCTGTGCCGGCATGGGCAAGTGCATCGACGAGATGGTTCGTGCCTATCACGCCAAGGGTGATCTGAAGCCGCTTCGCCTCGAAATTCAGGAGCTGTTTGCTGGTGATGAGGCCATCACCGACCTCGACGACGACGGCATGGTGCGTCTCGGTGAACACCTCTCCAAGGGTGTTTCCGTCGCGACGCCCGTGTTCGACGGCGCCAAGGAAGCCGACATCGTCGAAATGCTGGAAAAGGCAGGGTTGAAGTCCTCGGGTCAGTCGACTGTGTTCGATGGCCGCACCGGCGAGCAGTTCGATCGCCAGGTGACCGTGGGCTATATCTACATGCTCAAGCTCGACCACCTTGTGGACAACAAGATCCACGCCCGTTCGATTGGTCCTTACTCGCTGGTCACCCAGCAGCCGCTCGGCGGCAAGGCCCAGTTCGGTGGCCAGCGTTTCGGCGAGATGGAAGTGTGGGCGCTCGAAGCGTACGGCGCCGCTTACACCTTGCAGGAAATGCTCACCATCAAGTCGGACGACGTGGCAGGCCGTACCAAGGTCTACGAAGCCATCGTGCGTGGCGACGACACGTTCGAGCCGGGTATCCCCGAGAGCTTCAACGTTCTGGTCAAGGAAATCCGGTCGCTCGGTCTCAATGTCGAACTCGACATGCGTGAGATCGACGGTCCGGCCAACGAGGCCGAAGCGGAGCTCGCACCTCCTCAGGAAGCGGCGGAATAATCCGGCACTTCCTACCCCCATTCACTTCCTGAGGGAGCAGGGCGCTGGCCCGCTCCCGAAGGAAAGAGGAGAGAATTGATGAATCATCATTCCCACGTCATGGACCCGTTCAACCCGGCCGTCCCGGTGCAGACCTTCGATCAGATGAAAATCTCGATCGCGAGCCCCGAAAAGATCCTGTCATGGTCCTATGGCGAAATCAAAAAGCCAGAAACCATCAATTACCGCACGTTCAAGCCTGAGCGTGACGGCCTGTTCTGCGCGCGTATCTTTGGCCCCGTGAAGGATTATGAGTGTCTGTGCGGCAAGTACAAGCGCATGAAGTTCAAGGGCGTCATCTGCGAGAAATGCGGCGTTGAAGTCACGCTGAGCCGCGTGCGCCGCGAGCGCATGGGCCACATCGAGCTTGCTGCTCCCGTTGCCCATATCTGGTTCCTGAAGTCGCTGCCGTCCCGCATCGCCCTGTTGCTGGACATGGCGCTCAAGGATATCGAGCGCATTCTCTACTTCGAAAACTACGTCGTCATCGATGCGGGCCTGACCCCGTTCTCGACGCGTGAACTGCTGACAGAAGAACAGTTCCTCGATGCGCAGGACGAATATGGCGCCGACAGCTTCACCGCCAAGATTGGCGCCGAAGCTATCCGCGACATCCTGCTCGGCCTCGACCTCGAAAAGATCGCCGCCGATCTGCGGGTCGAAATCGCCGAGTCGACCACCGAGCTGAAGCCGAAGAAGCTGGCCAAGCGCCTCAAGATCGTCGAGCAGTTCATCGTTTCGGGCAACAAGCCCGAATGGATGATCATGACCATCATCCCGGTCATCCCGCCCGAGCTGCGCCCGCTGGTGCCGCTGGATGGCGGCCGCTTTGCGACGTCGGATCTCAACGACCTCTATCGTCGCGTGATCAACCGCAACAACCGCCTGAAGCGCCTGATCGAGCTGCGTGCGCCTGACATCATCATCCGCAATGAAAAGCGTATGCTGCAGGAAGCCGTTGACGCCCTGTTCGACAATGGCCGTCGTGGCCGCACCATCACCGGTGCCAACAAGCGTCCGCTGAAGTCGCTGTCCGACATGCTCAAGGGCAAGCAGGGTCGTTTCCGTCAGAACCTGCTCGGCAAGCGCGTCGACTATTCGGGTCGTTCGGTCATCACCGTGGGTCCGAACCTCAAGCTGCATCAGTGCGGTCTGCCCAAGAAGATGGCGCTCGAGCTGTTCAAGCCCTTCATCTATTCGCGTCTCGAAGCCAAGGGCTTCAGCTCGACGGTGAAGCAAGCCAAGAAGCTGGTCGAGAAGGAAAAGCCGGAAGTCTGGGATATCCTCGACGAAGTCATCCGCGAGCACCCGGTTCTCCTGAACCGCGCGCCCACGCTGCACCGTCTTGGCATTCAGGCGTTCGAACCGATCCTGATCGAAGGCAAGGCCATCCGTCTGCACCCGCTCGTCTGCTCGGCCTTCAACGCCGACTTCGACGGTGACCAGATGGCTGTTCACGTGCCGCTGTCGCTTGAAGCACAGCTTGAAGCGCGCGTGCTGATGATGTCGACCAACAACATCCTGCACCCCGCCAATGGCCAGCCGATCATCGTGCCGAGCCAGGACATCGTGCTTGGTCTCTATTACCTGTCGCTCATGAACGACAATGAGCCGGGCGAGGGCATGGCATTCGGCTCCTATGCCGAGCTCGAACACGCGCTCGACACCAAGGTCGTCACCCTGCACACCAAGATCAAGGCACGTGTGCCGGCTTGGGATGCGGATGGCAAGAAGACCACCGAGATCGTGGAAACGACCCCGGGCCGTATGCTGATTGGTCAGATCCTGCCGCAGAACCCGGCAGTGCCGTTCGCGACTGCGAACCAGCTGATGACCAAGAAGATGATCTCCAAGATGATCGACACCGTCTATCGCGGTTGCGGCCAGAAGGAGACGGTCATTTTCTGTGACCGCGTCATGCAGCTTGGCTTCAAGAATGCCTGCGATGCCGGCATTTCTTTCGGCAAGGATGACATGGTTATCCCGGCCTCCAAGTACACGATCGTGGAACAGACCCGTAAGCTGGTCGAGGAATTCGAGCAGCAGTACAATGACGGCCTGATTACCCAGGGCGAAAAGTACAACAAGGTCGTGGACGCCTGGGCCAAGTGCGGCGACAAGGTTGCCGACGAGATGATGGATGCGATCCGCACTGTTCAGGTCGACAAGGAAACCGGTCGTCAGAAGCCGATCAACTCGGTTTACATGATGTCCCACTCCGGCGCCCGTGGTTCACCGGCGCAGATGAAGCAGCTTGCCGGTATGCGCGGCCTGATGGCCAAGCCCGACGGCTCGATCATCGAGACCCCGATCACCGCCAACTTCAAGGAAGGCCTGAACGTGCTGGAGTACTTCAACTCTACCCACGGTGCCCGTAAGGGTCTGGCCGATACCGCTCTGAAGACCGCCAACTCGGGTTACTTGACCCGTCGTCTGGTGGACGTGGCGCAGGATGCGATCATCGTTGAAGTGGATTGTGGCACCGAGCGTGGCCTCACCATGGAACCGATCGTCGATGCCGGCCAGGTCGTGGCTTCCATTGGCCAGCGTGTTCTGGGCCGTACCACGGCTGACGATGTGTTCCACCCGATCACGGGCGATCTCATCGCACCCAAGGGTATCCTGCTCGAAGAAAAGCACGTCGATATCATCGAAGAAGCGCGCATCCAGTCGATCCGTATCCGTTCGCCGCTGACCTGTGACATGCGTCAGGGTTGCTGCGCGGCTTGCTACGGTCGTGACCTTGCACGCGGTGCGCCGGTCAATATCGGTGAAGCTGTCGGCGTTATCGCCGCCCAGTCCATCGGTGAACCCGGCACCCAGCTCACCATGCGTACGTTCCACATCGGTGGCACGGCTCAGGTGGTCGATAGCTCGTTCCTCGAATCCGGCGCTGAAGGCAAGGTCGAGATCCGCAATCCGAACCTCGCCAATGTCGAGGGTGGCAAGCAGGTCGTTATGGCCCGTAACGTCGCCATCGTCATTGTCGATGGCGAAGGCAAGGAACGTGCGACCCACAAGGTGACCTACGGCTCCAAGCTTCTGGTGAAGGAGGGCGACACCGTCCGCCGCGGCCAGCGTCTGGCTGAATGGGATCCCTACACCCGTCCGATCCTTGCCGAAGTCGAGGGTGAGGTCGTGTTCGAGGATCTGGTGGACGGCGCTTCGGTGGCAGAAAACACCGACGAGGCGACCGGCTTCACCAAGCGCGTTGTCATCGACTGGCGCGGCAATCAGCGTGGTGAAGGCCTCAAGCCTGCCCTCGCGATTTCCCGTGGCGGTGCCATTGCCAAGGTGGATCGTGGTGGTGACGCCCGTTACCTGCTCTCTGTTGACGCAGTTATTGCCGTCGAGCCGGGCGAGAAGGTGTCGCCGGGTGACGTTCTGGCCCGCATTCCGCTGGAATCGGCCAAGACCAAGGACATCACCGGTGGTCTGCCGCGCGTTGCTGAACTGTTCGAAGCGCGTCGTCCGAAGGATCACGCCATCATCGCCGAGATCGATGGCACCATCCGCTTCGGTCGCGACTACAAGAACAAGCGTCGCGTCATCATCGAGCCAAATGTGGAAGGTGCCGATCCGGTCGAGTACCTCATCCCCAAGGGCAAGCCGTTCCACCTTCAGGAAGGCGACGCCATTGAAAAGGGTGAGTACATCCTCGACGGCAATCCGGCACCGCATGACATCCTGGCCATCAAGGGCGTGGAAGAGCTTGCTCGTTACCTCGTCAATGAAATCCAGGAGGTCTATCGTCTGCAGGGCGTGCTGATCAACGACAAGCACATCGAGGTGATCGTTCGCCAGATGCTGCAGAAGGTCGAGATCGTGCTGCCGGGTGACTCGGGCCTGCTCAAGGACGAGCAGCTCGATAAGCTCGACTTCGATGAACTCAACGACACGCTCATCGCCGAAGGCAAGAAGCCGGCAACCGCCAATCCGGTGCTGCTCGGTATCACCAAGGCGTCGCTGCAGACTCGCTCGTTCATCTCGGCCGCTTCCTTCCAGGAAACAACCCGCGTACTGACCGAGGCTGCCGTGTCCGGCAAGGCCGACCTTCTCGAAGGCCTCAAGGAAAACGTCATCGTGGGCCGCCTCATCCCGGCTGGTACCGGTGCTGGCGTCACCACGGCCAAGCAGATCGCCACCAAGCGCGACGAGCTCATCCTCGACGAGCGCCGCCGCCAGGCACAGACCGCCGCAATCCCGGCGCCTGCTGCCGAATAGGGCAGGGCATATCGCAGAAATTGGAAAGGGGCCTTCGGGCCCCTTTCTGTTTCTAGAACATGTGATTGTTGTCGTTGGGTTTGGGCAAGGTCTTGCCGTCGGGACGGTCGAGTTCATCGATGGGGCTCATATCATCCTCGCTCAAAGAAAAATCCCAGACATCGAAATTGTCCGCGGCCCGTTCCGGTTTGCTGGTCTTGGGTAGCGGGATCAGATTTTGCTGCAGGTGCCAGCGGATCATCACCTGCGCCGGCGATTTTCCATGTGCCTCGCCGATTTCCCGGAGCAGGGGAAATTCAAGCAATTTGGACTTGTTGCCTCCAAGCGGGCTGTAGCATTCGATTTGGATATTGTGCTCCTGATGGAATGCCCGGATATCGCGCTGCTGATAGGCGGGATGCAGTTCAAGCTGGTTGACTGCTGGCACAACTCCGGTCTCGTCCATGATCCGCTCCAGATGCTCGGGCAGGAAATTTGAGACGCCGATCGACTTGACCTTGCCTTGTTTGCGCGCCTCGACCAAGGCTTTCCAGGTTTCGGAATAAAGGTCATGCGCCGGGGCGGGCCAGTGAATGAGAAACAGGTCGAGATAGTCGATTTCGAGTCGTTTCAGGGAATCATCGAGCGAGCGCAGCGCTTTGTCATAACCCTGATGACTGTTGCGCAGTTTCGACGTCACGAAGACCTCGTCGCGCGACAGATCGCTCTGCTTCAGCGCCCGGCCGACGCCGGCTTCATTGTCATATCCCTGAGCGGTGTCGATATGGCGGTAACCCGCATCGAGTGCGGCCTGCACTACCATGGGGGTGTCTTTTTCCGGCAGCCGCCAGACTCCGAAGCCGAGCTGGGGGATTGCATTGCCGTCATTGAGCGCAATTCGTGGGTTTTCCTGCATGGTCCTCGGGCCTCCTTGCTTTAGAAACGTAACGGACGGGGTGATATGTGGCTCCAGTGGAGCGGCATCACAAAATCAGGGCAGGGGGCGACTGGACGGATTGGATTACATCCGTCCAATTGCACGCGGTTCGCGCCTGCGACACTTGTACCGGTCGGTGCAAGGCTGGCCTTCGGATTTTTCACGAAAGAATCCTTGACGGGGCCCGGTATCAGCACTAAACAGCGCCTACCTTAGCGGTCGGTCGTGATTGTCACACCGGGTCCCTGCCACCTAGCGCGGGAATCCAGGGCAATCAAACACACTGTCGGGTAACTAGACGACGCAAATCCTTGTGCGCATGACTGCTGCCGAAAGGCGGGTGGTCCGCTGCAATTAAGGCGCCGCCGTATCCCTTATGGGGTCGGGCGAGCGCCGCTTTGGTTTGCTTGTGTAGACCGTAAACTTTTTGGACGATGGAAAGAGCGCAATGCCCACCATTAATCAGCTGATCCGCAAACCACGCGCCAGCAAGCCAAAGCGGAACAAAGTTCCCGCCATGGAAGCAAATCCGCAGAAGCGCGGCGTATGCTCCCGTGTGTACACGACGACCCCCAAGAAGCCGAACTCGGCCCTGCGTAAGGTTGCCAAGGTTCGTCTGACCAACCAGCGTGAAGTGATTTCCTACATCCCCGGTGAAGGTCACAACCTTCAGGAGCACTCTGTTGTGCTCATCCGTGGCGGCCGCGTTCGCGACTTGCCGGGTGTTCGCTATCATGTGCTCCGCGGCGTTCTCGACACGCAGAGCGTCAAGGATCGCAAGCAGCGCCGTTCGAAGTACGGCGCGAAGCGTCCGAAGTAAGGAGATCGAGATATGTCCCGTCGTCACCGCGCCGAAAAACGCGATGTCATCCCGGATCCCAAGTTTGGCGATCTGGTTGTCACCAAGTTCATGAATTCCCTGATGAAGGACGGCAAGAAGTCTGCTGCCGAATCCATCGTCTATGGTGCTTTCGACATCGTCGAGAGCAAGACCAAGCAGGACCCGATCACCGTGTTCCACGGCGCCCTGGACAATATCCGTCCGGCGGTTGAAGTGCGTTCGCGCCGCGTTGGCGGTGCGACCTATCAGGTTCCGGTTGAAGTCCGTGCCGACCGTCAGCAGGCCCTGGCCATCCGCTGGCTCATCGACAGCGCCCGCAAGCGTGGTGAAAACACCATGCGCGAGCGTCTCTCCGGCGAGCTCATGGATGCCATGAATGGCCGTGGTCAGGCCGTCAAGAAGCGCGAAGATACGCACCGTATGGCTGACGCCAACCGTGCCTTCTCGCACTACCGCTGGTAGTAGGAGCGCCCAATGGCACGCGAATATCCAATTAATCTGTATCGTAACTTCGGCATCATGGCTCACATCGATGCTGGCAAGACCACGACCACAGAACGCATTCTCTACTACACCGGCAAGTCCCATAAGATCGGCGAAGTCCATGACGGCGCCGCGACTATGGACTGGATGGAGCAGGAGCAGGAACGCGGTATCACCATCACGTCCGCTGCCACCACTACGTTCTGGAAAGACCGTAACGGCACACAGCACCGCTTCAACATCATCGACACCCCCGGCCACGTGGACTTCACTATTGAAGTCGAACGCTCGCTGCGCGTGCTCGACGGCGCTGTCACGCTGCTTGACGCCAATGCTGGTGTTGAGCCTCAGACGGAGACCGTCTGGCGCCAGGCCGACAAGTACCATGTTCCGCGTCTCATCTTCGTCAACAAGATGGATAAGATCGGCGCCGATTTCTATCGCTGCGTCGAGATGATCGGTTCGCGCCTCGGCGCCAAGGCCGTTCCTGTTCAGCTGCCGATTGGTTCTGAGAGCGAGTTCAAGGGCGTTGTTGATCTCATCGAGATGAATGCTCTGGTCTGGCGCAACGAAGAACTCGGTGCGCAGTGGGACGTTGTCGAAATTCCGGCTGACCTCAAGGAAAAGGCCGAAAAGTACCGCGAAGCCATGATCGAAGCAGCCGTCGAAATGGACGATGCTGCCATGGAAGCCTATCTCGAAGGCGAAGTACCGAACAACGACACCATCCGTCGCCTGCTGCGTCGTGGTGTGATCGATGCCAAGTTTTTCCTCGTGTTTGCTGGTTCCTCGTTCAAGAACAAGGGCGTGCAGCCCCTGCTGGACGGCGTGATCGACTTCCTGCCTTCGCCCGTCGATGTGCCGGCTATCCAGGGCATTGATGCCAAGACGGAAGAGCCGATCGAGCGTCATGCTGATGACAGCGAGCCGCTTTCGATGCTGGCCTTCAAGATCGCCAACGACCCGCACATGGGTTCGCTGACCTTCTGCCGCATCTATTCGGGTCACCTCGAAGCCGGTGTCAGCCTGGAAAATACCGTGAAGGGCAAGCGCGAGCGCGTTGGCCGCATGTTCCAGATGCACGCCAATAGCCGCGAGCAGATCACAGAAGCTTTCGCTGGTGACATCGTGGCTATCGTTGGTCTCAAGGATACCACCACTGGTGATACCCTGGCTCCCACGAACTCGCAGGTTATTCTCGAGCGCATGATCTTCCCGGATCCGGTTATCGACATCTCCGTCGAACCGAAGTCCAAGGCCGACCAGGAAAAGATGGGCCTCGCCCTCAACCGCCTGGCTGCCGAAGATCCGTCGTTCCGCGTCAAGACCGACGAAGAATCCGGCCAGACCATCATCTCGGGCATGGGCGAACTGCATCTCGACATTCTCGTCGACCGCATGAAGCGCGAGTTCAAGGTGGAAGCCAATATCGGTCAGCCACAGGTGGCTTACCGCGAGACCATCACGCGCAAGACCGAAAAAGACTACACCCACAAGAAGCAGTCTGGTGGTTCGGGTCAATTTGCCCGCATCAAGATCACTGTCGAGCCGGGTGAAGTCGGCAAAGGTCTGGAATTCGTCAATGCCATCGTCGGCGGTGCTGTTCCCAAGGAATATGTGCCCGGCGTGTCCAAGGGCGTGGAATCGGTCATGGGCGCAGGCCCGCTGATCGGCTTCCCTGTCGTTGACGTTAAGGTGACCCTCACTGACGGTGCCTATCACGACGTTGACTCCTCGGTTCTGGCCTTCGAAATCGCCGGTCGTGCAGGCTTCCGTGAAGCCCTGCGTGAAGCCGGTCCGAAGATCCTCGAACCGATCATGAAGGTTGAAGTTGTCACGCCCGAGGATTACATGGGCGACGTCATCGGCGACCTTAACTCGCGTCGTGGGCAGATCCAGGGCACTGAAGGCCGTGGTGTTGTCCAGGTCGTGAATGCGTTTGTGCCGCTTGCAAACATGTTCGGGTATGTGAACTCGCTGCGCTCGATGAGCCAGGGTCGTGCACAATACACCATGGTGTTCGATCACTACGAACAGGTTCCGCAGGCTGTCGCCGACGAAGTTCAGGCCAAATACGCCTAAAAACAGCGCAATCTAGAAACTCAACTGAATGTCGGCCTTTGCGCTGACGAATTTGGAGAAAAGCGATGGCTAAGGAAAAGTTTTCCCGCAATAAGCCTCACTGCAACATCGGCACCATCGGTCACGTTGACCATGGCAAGACCTCGCTGACCGCAGCGATCACCAAGGTTTTGGCTGAAACCGGCGGCGCAACCTTCAAGGCGTATGATCAGATCGACGCGGCTCCCGAAGAGAAGGCACGCGGCATCACCATCAATACCGCCCACGTCGAGTACGAGACCACCAACCGTCACTACGCTCACGTCGATTGCCCCGGCCACGCTGACTATGTGAAGAACATGATCACCGGCGCTGCCCAGATGGACGGCGCGATCCTGGTCGTGGCCGCTGCCGACGGCCCGATGCCCCAGACCCGTGAGCACATCCTGCTCGCCCGTCAGGTTGGCGTTCCTGCCCTCGTCGTGTTCCTGAACAAGTGCGACATGGTCGACGATCCGGAACTGCTCGAACTCGTCGAGCTGGAAGTCCGCGAGCTCCTGAGCTCGTATGAATTCCCCGGCGACGACATTCCGATCATCAAGGGTTCGGCCCTCGTTGCTCTGGAAAATGGTGACCCGAAGCTCGGCCACGACGCCGTTCTCGAGCTGATGGCTGCTGTCGACTCCTACATCCCGCAGCCGGAACGTCCGGTTGACCAGCCGTTCCTGCTCCCAATCGAAGACGTGTTCTCGATCTCGGGTCGTGGTACTGTGGTGACCGGTCGCGTTGAACGCGGCATCATCAAGGTTGGTGAAGAAGTCGAAATCGTCGGCATCAAGGCCACCCAGAAGACCACCGTTACCGGCGTTGAAATGTTCCGCAAGCTGCTCGACTCCGGTCAGGCTGGCGACAACGTTGGCGCTCTGATCCGCGGTATCGATCGCACTCAGGTTGAGCGCGGCCAGGTTCTCTGCAAGCCCGGTTCCGTGACCCCGCACACCGACTTCGTTGCTGAGGCTTATATCCTCACCAAGGAAGAAGGCGGCCGTCATACTCCGTTCTTCGGCAACTACCGTCCGCAGTTCTACTTCCGCACCACCGACGTGACGGGTATCGTCACCCTGCCGGAAGGCACGGAAATGGTGATGCCGGGCGACAACATCAACATGAACGTTCAGCTCATCGTGCCGATCGCCATGGAAGAGAAGCTCCGCTTCGCTATTCGTGAAGGTGGCCGCACCGTCGGCGCCGGCGTCGTCGCGAAGATCCTGAAGTAATCGTCCTAGAGACATTCGCGGCGCGCGATTGAGCGCGCCGCGATCCATTTTGTCAGGATTTGAGAAGATGAACGGTCAGAATATTCGCATCCGCCTCAAGGCGTTTGACCACCGCGTGCTCGATACGTCGACCCGCGAGATCGTCAACACTGCCAAGCGTACGGGTGCTCAGGTTCGCGGTCCTATCCCGCTGCCGACCCGTATCGACAAGTTCACCGTCAACCGCTCGCCCCATATCGATAAGAAGGCGCGTGAGCAGTTTGAGATCCGGACCCACAAGCGTCTGCTCGACATTGTGGACCCGACTCCCCAGACGGTCGATGCACTTATGAAGCTCGATCTCGCCGCCGGTGTCGACGTCGAAATCAAGCTCTAACTAAGAGTTTCCGCGCCTGCCGCTAAAAGGGTCCTCTGAAACCATGACCCGGCAGAGCGCCAAATGAGAAGGTAATTACCGATGCGTTCTGGATTGATCGCACAGAAGCTGGGCATGACCCGCATTTTCACAGAGGACGGCTCGCACGTTCCTGTGACGGTGCTGAGCCTGCAGAACTGCCAGGTGGTGGGCCAGCGTACCGTGGAAAAAGACGGCTATACTGCCCTGCAGCTCGGCGCTGGTCAGGCCAAGGCCAAGAATATCGGCAAGGCCCAGCGTGGCCAGTTTGCCGTGGCTAAGGTTGAGCCCAAGCGCCAGGTGACGGAGTTCCGCGTTGATGCTGACAACCTCATCGAGGTTGGCGCGACGCTGAAGGCCGACCATTTCCTGGAAGGCCAGCTTGTGGACGTCACCGGCACCTCCATCGGTAAGGGTTTTGCCGGCGGTATGAAGCGCTGGAATTTTGGCGGTCTGCGCGCCTCGCACGGTGTGTCCGTGTCGCACCGTTCGATCGGTTCGACCGGTGGCCGTCAGGACCCGGGCAAGACCTTCAAGAACAAGAAGATGCCGGGCCATATGGGCGATCGTCGCATCACCACGCAGAACGTCAAGGTCGTCCGGACCGATGTTGAGCGTGGCCTGATCATGATCCAGGGTTCGGTTCCAGGTGCCAAGGGCGCGTGGATCATGGTCAAGGACGCCGTCAAGAAGCCTGCTCCCACGAACGCTGCCTTCCCGGGTTCGTTCGAGGCCGCTTCTGCCAGTGCGGGGGAAGCGAAGTAAATGGAACTCCAGGTAACCACACTCGACGGCAAATCTGCCGGCAAGGTCGAGCTCAAGGACGAAATGTTCGGTCTTGAAGTTCGCGTCGATATTCTCCACCGCATGGTGCGCTATCAGCAGCTCAAGGCCATGGCTGGCACCCACAAGGTGAAGCATCGCTCTGAGATTGCCTATACCAAGCACAAGGTTGGCAGGCAGAAGGGCGGCGGTGTTGCTCGTCACGGCGCACGTTCGGCTCCTCAGTTCCGTGGCGGTGGCCGTGCATTTGGCCCCGAGCCGCGTAGCCATGCCATCGACCTTCCCAAGAAGGTTCGTGCCCTTGCGCTGAAACATGCCCTGTCGTCCAAGGCCAAGTCTGGCTCGCTGATCGTTATCGACAGCGTCGCCCAGAAGGAAGCCAAGACCGCATCGCTGCGCACCACGTTCGGCAAGCTGGAATGGGCCAATGCCCTGATCATCGATGGCGCGAATGTCGACCAGAACTTCGCTCTGGCCGCCCGCAACATCCCGAATATCGACGTGCTGCCCGTGCAGGGGATCAATGTTGTTTCGATCCTGAAGCGCGACAAGCTCGTCCTGACCAAGGCAGCGCTCGAAGCGCTGGAAGCGAGGTTTGCATGAACAAGCTCAGCGCTTACGACATCATCCGTAACCCTGTGGTCACGGAAAAGTCGACGATAGCCTCGGAAAACAACCAGGTCGTTTTCGACGTGGCGATCGATGCCAACAAGACCGACATCAAGGCCGCTGTTGAACAGCTGTTCTCGGTCAAGGTGAAGGCAGTGAACACCCTGGTCCGCAAGGGCAAGGTGAAGCGTTTCCGTGGCAAGGTTGGCGTTCGCAATGACGTCAAGAAGGCCGTAGTGACCCTCGTCGACGGCCAGTCGATCGATATTTCGACCGGCCTCTAAGGGATAAGAGACAGAACAATGGCTCTAAAAACTTACAATCCCACCTCCGAAGGCCGTCGTACTCTCGTTACGACTGATCGTTCGGAACTGTGGAAGGGCAAGCCGGTCAAGTCGTTGACCGAAGGCCTCACCAAGTCCGGTGGCCGCAACAACACGGGTCGCATCACTGCGTACCATCGTGGTGGCGGTCACAAGCGCACCTACCGCATGATCGACTTCAAGCGCGTCAAGTTCGACGCCGTCGGTACTGTGGAACGTCTTGAGTATGATCCGAACCGTACGGCCTGGATCGCACTGATCAAGTACGAAGACGGTGAGCTGGCCTACATCGTGGCGCCGCAGCGTCTGTCGGCCGGCGACAAGGTTATCTCGTCGATGAATACCGTCGACGTGAAGCCGGGTAATGCCATGCCGCTCGAGCGTATGCCGGTCGGCACGATCGTGCACAATATCGAACTCAAGCCCCGCAAGGGTGGCCAGGTGGCTCGTTCCGCCGGTGCCTATGCCCAGTATGTCGGCCGTGACTCGGGTTGGGCGATCCTTCGCCTCAATTCCGGCGAACAGCGCCGCGTGCATGGCACCTGCCTGGCAACCGTCGGTGCCGTGTCCAACCAGGACCACGCCAACACCTCGCTCGGCAAGGCCGGTCGCAATCGTTGGCTGGGCCGCAAGCCTGTCAACCGCGGCGTGACCATGAACCCGGTCGACCACCCGCATGGTGGTGGTGAAGGCCGTACCTCTGGTGGCCGTCACCCGGTTTCCCCGTGGGGCAAGCCCACCAAGGGCAAGCGGACTCGCAGCAACAAGGCAACGGACAAGTTCATTGTTCGCAGCCGTCACGTGAAGAAGGGCAGGTAAGCCATGACCCGTTCAATCTGGAAGGGGCCGTTCGTCGACGGCTACATGCTCAAGAAGGCCGAGAAGGCCCAGGCATCTGGCCGCAACGATGTGGTCAAGATCTGGAGCCGCCGCTCGACCATCCTGCCGCAGTTCGTTGGTATCACCTTCGGCGTTCACAACGGTCAGAAGCACGTTCCGGTCAATGTGACCGAGGACATGATCGGCCACAAGTTTGGCGAGTTCGCGCCGACCCGTACCTATTATGGTCACGCGGCCGACAAGAAGGCCAAGAGGAAGTAAGATGGGCAAGCAGAAGACTCCGCGCGCGCTCAAGGACAATGAGGCCAAGGCCGTCCTGCGTATGCTGCGCATCAGCCCTCAAAAGCTGAACCTGGTTGCCCAGCTTATCCGCGGCAAGAAGGTCGAACGCGCTCTTGCCGATCTGGAATTCAGCCACAAGCGGATTTCGGTTCAGGTCAAGAAGGTGCTGGAAAGCGCCATCGCCAATGCTGAGAACAATCATGGTCTCGATACCGACGCTCTCGTCGTTGCCGAAGCCTTTGTGGGCAATTCGCTCGTAATGAAGCGTTTCATGGCTCGTGGCCGTGGCAAGTCGGCTCGTGTTGAGAAGCCATTCTCGCATCTGACGATTGTCGTCCGGCAAGTTGAGGAGGCCGCATAATGGGTCAGAAGATCAATCCGATTGGCTTCCGCCTCGGCATCAATCGCACCTGGGACAGCCGTTGGTTCGCCACCGGTGACGAATATGGTACGCTTCTGCAGGAAGACCTGAAGATCCGCACCATGCTGATGGAAGATCTGAAGGCCGCTGCGGTCTCCAAGATCGTCATCGAGCGTCCGCACCGCAAGTGCCGCGTGTCGATCCACACCGCCCGTCCGGGCATCG
>JAEYTY010000084.1 GCA_023433775.1 Pseudomonadota bacterium
AACCTCCAGCCATCACTCGACATCTATCCTGACCAGATGGCACCCATCGTGCGCAACATTGACGGCATCCGCGAGTTGACATGGGTGCGCTGGGGCATGCCGAGTTCGCAGCAGGCGCTCTACCACGCAGCAACGAGGCGGGCCGATAAGCTGCGGGCAAAGGGGAAGGATGTCGACTTCCAGGAGCTGCTGAAGATGGAGCCGGATGGCGGAACGACCAACATACGGAACACGACCAGCAAGCACTGGCTACGCTGGACTGGTATCGAGAACCGCTGCGTCGTTCCGTTCACGCGTTTCGCCGAACCTGATCCCGCGAGCAAGGTTGAAGGCGGGCGGACGCCAAACGCATGGTTCGCCCGCGATGAGAGCGAGCCGCTGATGTTCTTCGCAGGCCTTTGGGTGCGGGATTGGGAATGCGTCCGGAAAGTGAAAGACGGTCTCATCCGTTGCGACCTCTTCGCCTTCCTTACGACAGAGGCAAATGCAGTCGTGGCTCCCATTCATCCCAAGGCGATGCCCGTGATCCTCAGCAGTGAGGGTGAGGTGGAGACATGGCTGACGGCACCGTGGTCGGAGGCAAGAGAGCTGCAGCGCCCCCTCCCCAAGAGTGAACTGGTGCTGCTTCCGGAGCGAGTGGCTGCACGCGAGACCTCCGCTACTCGACCGCAACTGCTGTAGGCGACTTCATGGAAGTCTGCGACAACTGCGATGCCACTGGCTGGGTGTATGAACTGCACCCTGGAGGGCCGTGGACTGGTCTCCGGTAGTGTGGGTGTGGTGGAACAGGCATGCCCTGCCGTGTCTGCAATTCCGCGAATGATCCAGATCGCGCCCCCAAACTCGCGGTCAGGAATTAAATGGTTGATGAGGCGCAGGAGCTGAAATGTCTGACGGGGTGGCCTATGCGATCATCGGGCTAGCGTTGTTGTTCGCGTTCGCTTCCGTGGCGGGACACGCAGCACGTTGGATGGGCTGGCCTTAAGGAGTAGTTTCCCCAAGTACGAACCTCACCCGCGTGTCACCCTTTAGGTTCTTTCAACGACCCTGATGCTCGGTCATCGCCTACGACTTCCATCCGACGCAGCACTCTCAAGTAACCTCAGAAGACAGCATCAGCTACTTACCAGAAAACTGGCTTAACGCGGGAAACGGTGTCGCTAACACCCTGTTGACTATACGAATTTCGTGCTTCGAAGATAAGCAGTAAAACGCTAATATTCGTACCCTGCGTTATATCCGCCTTAAGACTTGAGGTCGAATTGTGGCGAGCGAGGGCGACAGGAATCGTCGCAGCTATCCTTCCTTCCTACAGGATGGCACCGGGTGGGACTGGCCTGTCGGCCAGACGATGCATGCGCTTCATGAGAGGCTCCCCCACTTCCAACACACCATTCTATTTACGATCGGAGTATCGACGTGACAAATACTGTCCTCCAAGCGACCGAAACCGAAGGAAGTAAGACGCTGGGCTATGTAGCAGGCATTCTGATGTTTGTTTTTGCACCCGCCGCTGTAATCCTCAGCTACATTGATCGAGGCAAAGCCTCGCCTCTGCTCTCCTCCCATTACAGCTATCTGATCGGGACCTTCTGGAAGGGTCTGCTGTTCTTTGCCATCAGTTTCGTGTTGACCTTCCTTGTTATCGGCATCTTCGCCTCCTTTGCCACGTCAATCTGGTACCTGATCCGCTGCATTAAGAGCTTAGTCTATTTGCATCGTGGCGATTCCATCGAACGACCCTCGACTTGGCTGATCTGAATCATGAGCGGGGAAAGGAAGTTGCACCCAATGAAAATGACCGCAGTGGGACGAATTGCGTCGCTGTATGGAATAAGCGCACTGCTCGCCTCTTGCTCGGCAGAACCTTCGGCAACCGACATTAGCAAGGCGCTGAACAGCATGATCCAGGCGGAACAACGCCAGCTTAAGGGTATGACGGCCGGATTGGCGGCGGGGCTACCAGGCGGCAAGGATCCGTTCAGTGAGATGCTGTCCATCAAGGTGACCGAGCTCGAGAAGATCGGCTGCTCGGAGAATGGTGAAAAGGCTTACATCTGCGACGTGCGCTACACCGCCAACGGGAGCATGTTCGGTAAGGAGGGCCGCGCCGTTGTTACGCAGTTGCGGATGGTAAATGCCAGTGACGGATGGATTGCGACAGTGCGCTGACGCTCCTCTTACCGTTTATCTCCATCCCAAATTGGCAGGACATGTTATGCGATATCTTTTAGCGGCGGCGCTTGCGGCCAGCGTGGTTGTGGGCACCGCCCCCGCCAGCGCCCAGCAAGCACAAACGATCTACTATACAGGAGCCTTTAGTTGCGGCGAGGACGAATATGCTTCCAATTGGAATATCCGAAAGGATCCGTCAGGCAAAATCGCCGTAACCGTTTACTATCAGCAGCGCGGCTCAAGCCAGGTGAATTGGCTAGATCTTACAGAGAGAAAAGCAGCCGATGGCATGCAACTTCACGATGCTAACGGCAATCCGCGGCTTGAGGTGGCAGCCGACGGAGACACTATCCGCGCTATTTGGATGAAGGGTGCGCCACAATCAAACTGCTCGACATTTGCCGTTAGCCGTTCCGAAAGCCCTCGTGACCGCTTCGACGAGTTGTTCACACTGCTTGACACCGCAAGGCCCAATGAAGAAGTCGCGGCAAGAGTGGCGGACGCGACCCGCTTCCCGCCCATCGTCTTCGCATTACCTCAACTAGACCAAAACCCCTACTCACAGCGTTACCAAACCTCGCTCAGCGAATTCTGGAATCGGTATCGCCAGACCCTGGCTAGCGAACTCGAGGCTATGCCAGTTTCTACCGATGCCGAGCGCCAAGCGCTGCGAGCTCGGTTAGATGCCGCACTGTCCGCTACGCTGCGAAGCTCAGCGGCAAAAGGGGGCCATGAAGAGATCCTTGAGGCGCTGCAGGCAACGGCAGACCGATTGGCAGA
>JAEYTY010000143.1 GCA_023433775.1 Pseudomonadota bacterium
GTTCGCCATTTAAAGTGGTACGTGAGCTGGGTTCAGAACGTCGTGAGACAGTTCGGTCCCTATCTGCCGTGGGTGTAGGAATATTGAGAAGAGCTGACCCTAGTACGAGAGGACCGGGTTGGACGAACCTCTGGTGGACCTGTTGTGGCGCCAGCCGCATTGCAGGGTAGCTAAGTTCGGAACGGATAACTGCTGAAAGCATCTAAGCAGGAAGCCTCCTTCAAAACTAGTATTCCCTTGAGAGCCGTGGAAGACCACCACGTCGATAGGCCGGGTGTGGAAGCGCAGTAATGTGTGAAGCTTACCGGTACTAATAGCTCGATTGGCTTGATCGTTCTCATTAATCAATGTCCGCGTGACATGCGATTGAGATCGTGTCAGACACCAGCGTGTTCCAAGTGAACATGCGTACAGAACAAAATCCAGAATTCACCGCATATGTTTTTCGCTGACCTTGTGGTTCTTGCGAGGAGCCCAAGACCCGATCCCATCCCGAACTCGACCGTCAAATTCCTCCGCGCCGATGGTACTAAGTCTCAAGACTTGGGAGAGTAGGTCACTGCAAGGTCTGCCAAAAACATATGCGTCTCTCAGATGTCGAAACTGAATTGAAAACCCCTCACCGGAAACGGTGGGGGGTTTTTGTTTATGGGCCAGCCGCGAAAGGCAGGAGGCAGCATGTCCAAATCCGACTTTGAAGCCGATTGCAGCCGCTGTTTCGGCCTCTGCTGCACAGCACTGTCCTTCGAACGCGGACCTCAATTCGCCCATGACAAGCTGGCAGGCGAGCCCTGCCAGTTCCTGGCGCAGGATTTCCGTTGCCGCATCCATGCGCAGCGGGAAGCGCTTGGCTATGACGGATGCGAGGCTTTCGACTGCCTGGGTGCTGGCCAACGCGCCAGCGCCATATTTGCCGGTAAAAACTGGCGGCGTGAGCCCAGTGTTGAGCGGCGTCTCTATGCCAGCTTCTCCCTGTTGATGCGTCTGCAGGAAATGCGGCAGGCGCTGGAAACGGCGGCGGATATGGAGATCGGGGCAGAACTGCATGAGCAGCGCGCGATGCTGTTGGCGCAGATCGCTGATCACGCCGAAAGCGGTCGCGAAGATATTGCCGAGGCGGCGAGCGCGACGCTGGCGGCGGCCAAGGCCTTTCTGCGTCGGCTCGCGCCGGCTCTGGCGGGCGATCATGGTTTCAACGCAATTCAGACGGGATAGTGATCGCAAAGATCGGGCCTGGCTCCGCGTGCAACTGTCCCGTTGCAACGGGGTTGACCTTGTCCCGACAACGGCCATGCTGTGTCGACCCGGTTCAACATGATGAGTTCGATGCGTCTTTTCCCCCTGCTTGCCGTCTTCTTCCTCCTTCTCGTTCCAGCCTATGCCCAGGATACGGCTTCGCCGCCGGCTACGCCTGCGGATGAGTTGATCCGCATTCTGGAGGACGATACGGCACGGGCCGAACTCATTGAACGATTGCGGCAGGCAGCGCCTGAACAGGGTACTGCGGAAGCGGTGGCGCCTACCGATCTCAGCATTGCCCGGCAATTGGCGGAATATACACGCAGCGTAGCCCAAGGCGCCTCGACGACCATGCGCGCGCTTGGCAACGCCTTCAGCAATCTGCGCGGCGTGCTCAATGGCACGCTTAATGCCGATCTGGGCGGATTGGGAGAAATTCTGACCGGTCTCGCCATTCTGGCAATTGGGCTTTTCGGAAGCTATTTCCTGTTGAGATTGCTCGCGAATGCGCTGGTTTCCCGCCTGACGACACGGAGCGAGGGTAAAAGCTTGCTTGGCAGGATCATGGCCGGGATCCTCGCTGGCTTCATTGATGCAGTGACTATTCTGCTCGCCTGGGCCCTGGGTTATGTGTTGGCGCTCAATACCGGCATTTTCCCCAATGGGCAGATGGGCATCAATCAGACGCTTTTGCTCAACGCCTTTCTGTTTGTCGAAGTCAGCAAGCTGGTCATCCGGATTCTTCTGGCGCCACGTCATCCGCATTGGCGCTTCCTGCCCGTTACCGATGACAACGCGGCCTATTGGTCTTTCTGGGCCAGCCGGATGACCTCGCTTATCGGTTACACCTTCCTCTTCATCTCCCCCATGCTGGTGGCAGCTGCTCTGCCGGCGGTCGCGGCGGCGGTACAGGTTCTCGTGATGGCGACCGCCGTAAGTATCGGCGTGGTGATCGTGCTGCAGAACCGGGCCGATGTGCGCCTGTGGCTGACGGGCATTTCAGAGCGTCGCGGCAATGACGGTGTGGGTCGGTTGCTGGTCGCTCTGGGAATGTATTGGCATGTGCTGGTCATTACCTACTTGCTGACACTGCTGCTGGTGTGGTTCGCCAATCCGGAAGAGGCGCTGCCTTTCATGCTGGGCGCCACAGCGCAGTCGCTGATCGCCATTTTGGTCGGCGCGGTGATTGCGAGCTTTGTGGGCCGCTTTGTCAGCGGTGGGCTGAAGGTTCCGGCGGATGTACGTGAGCGTCTGCCTTTGCTCGAGAGCCGGTTGCAGGCTTTCGTGCCCCGCGTGATGGAGGTGGTGCGCTGGGTGGTCATTGCCGGGGTGCTCATTGCCATAGCGCAGGCATGGAATGTCTTTGACTTCATGGGCTGGATTTCCAGCGATGATGGATTGGCATTGGCGGGGTCTGTCATCTCAGCCGCACTTATCGTGCTAGTAGCTATCGTGCTCCATGTGGTGGTGGCGTCCTGGGTGGAGTTCAGGCTTAACACCAAGATCGGCAAGACGCCGACGGCGCGCGAAAAGACGCTGCTCAATCTGTTCAAGAATGCCTTCACCGTCGCCCTTGTCGTCTTTGGGCTGATGCTGGCTCTCGCACAGATCGGCGTGAACATTGCTCCGCTCCTGGCTGGTGCCGGTGTGGTTGGCTTGGCCATCGGTTTTGGCGCGCAAAAGCTGGTGCAGGACATCATCACCGGCATTTTCATCCAGTTCGAGAATGTCATGAACGAGGGTGACGTAGTGGCCGTCGGCGACAAATCCGGCGTGGTGGAAAAGCTCACGATCCGTTCGGTCACTATTCGTGATCTCAGTGGCACGGTTCACCTTATCCCCTTCTCGTCGGTTGACCAGGTCAGCAATATGATGCGTGGCTTCTCGTTCCACGTGGCTGAAATCGGTGTGGCCTATGACAGTGACATCGATCAGGTGAAAGCTGCGCTGCGCGAAGCGTTTGATCGCCTAATGCAGACCGAGCACAAGGACGAGATTCTCGACGATCTCGACATGCATGGCATCACGGCTTTTGGCGATTCATCGATCACCGTACGGGCGCGCATCAAGACCTTGCCCGGCAAGCACTGGGCGGTCGGCCGCCTCTATAACGAGATCGTCAAAACGGTGTTCAGCGAAATGAGGATCGAAATCCCCTATCCGCACGTCACCTATGTCCAGGGTGGCGAGGCGCGGGCTTCCGGCCGGCGATTGCGGACGCGCGAGGAAGATCAGGCGGACTCGCCAAATGCCCTGCCGGGGGCGGACTGACAGCTTCGTGATACCGGATGCAGTTTGCCTTAAGGCCATCTTAATCCGGTGCGTTAATAGTTTGCGGTGCGCGTCCGTTGCGGCACAGCCGACGCGCTCGTGGCTATTTGTAACGCGTATCACGAGGCACGCTCATGTTTGAGATAGCAGGTTCGACTCTGCCCCTCTTTTCCCGTCGCGCCAAGGCGCCGCTACTGGTCCTGCTGGCGGGGCTTTGCCTTCCGGCCACGGCCATGGCAAGCAGCGCTGATTTCGTGCGGGGCCTGTGGCCGGAGGCTCAATCGGTCGGCGTAAGCCGTCAGGCATTTGATGCTGCCTTTGCCAGCTACAACCCGATTCCGCAGGTGATGGAGCTGACCAAAAAGCAGCCCGAATTCACCCAGACGGTCCAGCAATATATCGACAAGCGCGTCACCGCCGCGCAGGCCAGCAAGGGCCAGGCCATGCGCGGGGAATGGGCGCAGACATTGTCGGGCGCGCAGCAGCGCTTTGGTGTGCAGCCCGAAATTGTGCTGGCCATCTGGGGCATGGAAACCAATTTTGGCGGATTCATGGGTGGCAATAACACCATCCATGCGCTCGCTACGCTGACCGAAAAGGGCTATCGCGCCGACTTCTTCCGCAACGAGTTGCTGACGGCCCTGCGCATCGTGTCCGACGGCCACGTCAATCCAAATGCCATGGTCGGCTCCTGGGCCGGCGCTATGGGGCATACTCAGTTCATGCCATCAAGCTTCATGCGCTATGCGGTGGACTATAATGGCGATGGCAAGAAGGACATTTGGAACTCAGTGCCCGATGCTCTTGGCTCGACCGCCAATTATCTGAACAATTTTGGCTGGCGGCCCGGCGAAACCTGGGGCTATGAGGTCGAACTGCCCAAGGGCTTTGACTTTGCGGCAGCGCGACAGATGGAGAAGGCGCCGCTCAGCACCTGGTTGCAGATGGGGATCACCCGTGTCTCGGGCAGTGCCTTTCCACGTCCCGGCGATATGGGGCGGCTTTATATGCCGGCCGGGGCCAATGGCCCGACCTTCCTCCTCCTGCCCAATTTCGATGTGATCAAGCGCTATAACAATTCCGATAGCTATGCCCTCGCGGTCGGCCATCTGGCTGATCGTATTCTGGGCGGCGGATCGTTCGTGACCCCCTGGCCGGCGGGTGACTATGCCCTCACCAAGGCTCAGCGCGCCGAGGTGCAGACCCTGCTCAACCGGGCCGGATTTGATGTGGGGGCGCCCGACGGCGTTGTCGGGCCCAAGACGCGCAGCGCTGCCATGGCATTCCAGGGACGGCTCGGCCTGCCGGCAGATGGCCATGTCTCGGGCACATTGCTGGAGCGGTTGAGACGTTGATTGCGTTAAGGCGTCGTTAATACAATCGGTGCAAAATTTTCGGGCTTAAGTAGAGGGCAGGCCCATCGACCGCAGAGGTCGCGCCTGCCCTCGCCCATTCCGGGTGCCACAAAATCCCCTGCATTGGCGATTATTGTGTCCCTCATTCCAGTTCCAATCGTGAAATGTTCATGCAGTTTGCTCGACGCCTCGTGACGGCGATAATCCTTATGCTGTCCCTCGCGCCCCTTGGCACCCAAGCGGCGTCCATCATGGACCCGTTCAATATTCCGCTGGCCATGGATGGCGGTACGTCCAAAGTAGGCGATGGCATTCCCTATGCCGATACGCCGCGCCACAAGCTCGATGTCTATGCGCCCGAGCAGCGTGGTGGACCGG
>JAEYTY010000155.1 GCA_023433775.1 Pseudomonadota bacterium
AAGCATGCCTGAGGGTGGCGGAAGGTCCGGCCGCTTCCGAGGTGCTATTTACAGAGGCACCGGGTCCTCAAGAGCAGCCGAAAGGTTTCGCCGACGAAATAATCTCGGTCGACGCTGTTTCGCCGGAAGACCTGGGGATGCAAGAAGCGGTGGGGCGGGATGACGGTCCTCGAGCGAAGACAGTCGAGGGCATGACCACAATAGACGGAGACTGCGGTCCGGTCGAAGCCAAGAGTCGCCGTGAGGATGCGGGAAAGACTTTCTCCTCCGGCGGCGGCAAGGGCTCCGGAAATGGCAATGGGACGTTTCACAAGCGTCTGGGTCCAATCGATTTCGACGCCAGTCTCAAGGCGGCACTGAAAGCGGTACGTCATAACCTGGCAGTCGTCATGCTGTTCACGGTGATTAGCAACATCCTCGTGCTCGCCATACCTATCTACCTGTTCCAGATTTCGGACCGGGTGCTAACCAGTCGCTCGATTGAAACTCTGGTCATGCTTACGGTGATCATCGTGGGGGCGATCCTGCTGCAGGCGATGTTTGACGCATTGCGGCGGTTCATCCTGATGCGTACTGCGGTCGAGGTTGCTGCCAATCTGGGAGCGCCCATTCTCGGCGCCGCGGCACGCGCCTCCTTACAGGGTTCGGGAAAGGAGTATCAGACACTCGGCGACTTGCAGCAGGTTCGCTCCTTCCTCGTCTCGCGCACTCTGCTCGCCTTCCTGGACGCACCGATAGCACCGCTATTCGTGCTTGCCGTCTTCCTCATTCACTTTGACCTCGGCCTGATCGTGGTCGCCACGGCCATCGTCCTTCTCATCCTGACGCAGATCAACCAGAAGCTCACAGCTACACCGTTCACTGAGGCCAATACAGCGCAGGTGAAGGCCAATCTACATGTCGAGTCGATGTCCCGTAATTCTCAAATCATCAATGCGCTGGCGATGATACCCGAGGCGGTGCGCATATGGGGGAGGGACACCGCAACGTCATTGAGAGCACAGGTGGTTGCGCAGGATCGCAATATTGCAATTGCCGCTCTCTCCAAGGCAGTCCGTCTGCTGACACAAGTTGCCCTTCTCGGCTGGGGCGCCTTTCTGTCGCTGGAAGGGCAATTGACCGGAGGCATGGTCATTGCCGCATCGATCATTGCAGGGCGAGCTCTGGCACCCATCGAGGGTGCTATCGAGGGGTGGAACCAATACAGCCAAGCACGTGCAGCCTACGGACGGATTACTGCTCTACTGACATCCTCACCACTTGCTTTCGAACGGTTGAGCCTGCCCAAGCCAGAAGGTAGGCTGGACGTGGAACGGCTACTATATGTTCCGCAAGGCACGAAGCGCGTAGTCCTGAACGGTCTGTCCTTCTGCCTGCAACCGGGAGACTCTCTGGCAATCATCGGCAACTCCGGCGCCGGCAAAACGACGCTTGGCAAGATGCTGGTGGGGTCAATCCTGCCCACGTCCGGAAGTGTTCGTCTCGACCTGATGGACTTGCGAAACTGGGATCAGCGGCAATTCGGAGAGAATATCGGCTATCTGCCTCAGGATGTGCAACTCTTCCCAGGTACGATCAAGGCGAATATCGCACGGATGCGTACGGACGTGGACGACGAAGCAATCTATCGCGCTGCCGTCCTTGCGGACGTTCATGAAATGATCGCCAACCTACCGCATGGATACGAAACCATGGTGGCGGGGGACGGCTCACCCTTATCCGGTGGGCAGAAGCAGCGAATTGCCTTGGCTCGCGCCTTTTTCGGCGATCCGCGCTTCGTGGTGCTCGATGAGCCGAATTCAAACTTGGACAATGCTGGAGATGCTGCGCTCAAGCGTGCCCTCCAGCATGCAAAGGAAAATGGTATCACCGTTGCTACCATTACGCAGCGTCCCGAATTGCTTCACATCGTCGACAAGATCCTCCTCCTGGTCAACGGCACCGTGGCCTTGTTCGGAACGCGGGGTGATGTCCTGCAGGCTCTAGAGGGGCGCGGCATCAGCGTAACGACCGGCTCCTTCGGCCATCAGTTGCAGTAGGATAGCGCCATGAGCGACATTGCCAAAGTTCATGACATTCAGTGGTATTCCGAAGTTCCACGCTCCATCTGGAAGCAGACGCTAATCGGCTTGCTCCTGATGGCGCTGTTCCTCGGCGGGTTCGGCACATGGGCCTTGACCGCGCCTCTGGCTGCTGCGGTGATCGCACAAGGGAGCTTCGTGGCCACGGGTCGCAACAAGATTGTTCAGCATTTGGAAGGCGGCGTGATCCGCGAGCTTCTTGTGAAGGAAGGCGATCACGTTGTGGAGGGTCAGCCGCTTGTGATGCTGGATGAGACGGCAGCCCGCGCCAAGACCCGGGAGCTGTTTCTACGCCGGATGCTCCTAGAAGCCACCGCAGCGCGGCTGACTGTGCAATCGGAAGAGGGAGCCCGCTACGTAGCGTCACCCCTTGTGGCCCAGCATCGCCATGATCCGGAGGTAGGTTCGATCCTGCTCAGTCAAGAACTGAACTTCAAAGCCCAGCAGGTGAAACTTTCCAGTCAGCTTTCCCTCTTGTCGCAGAACGTGGAGGCACTTCAATTTCGGGCAAAAGGCTACGCACGTCAGCGGGACGCCTATCTGCAGCAACTGAGTCTGTTGACCGCGGAACATGAGAGCAAGAAGGCGTTGCACAAGAAGGGGGTCATTCGGGCTAACGACGTCCGGACCCTGGAGCGTGCGATGGCTGATGCAACGGGGCAGATCGGGCGCTTGGAGGCCGAGGTGGCGGAAACCCAAGCTCAAATTGTAAAGACAAAGCAGGAAATGGAACAGGCGCATCAGATGTACCGGCAGGACGCGCTTGATCGCCTGCAAGACATGCAGAGTGAGCGGGACATGGTGCGCGAGCAGCTTACACAGGCAGAAAACGTCTTGGAGCGGGCCACCATTCATTCTCCGGTGACCGGCGTCGTGGTACGGAC
>JAEYTY010000012.1 GCA_023433775.1 Pseudomonadota bacterium
GTATAGAGGGGGTTGAGGCTGGTGAGGGGATCCTGAAACACCATGCCGATGCGCTTGCCGCGCAGCTTTGCCTTTTCGGTCTCGGGCAGATTGTCGATGCGCTGGCCCTGCAGGCGGATTTCGCCGCCCGCGATATGGCCGGGCCGCTCGATGAGGCCGATCACGGCCGAGCCGGTCATGGATTTACCGGCGCCGGATTCGCCGACAACGCCCACGACTTCGCCGGGCATGATGTCGAAGGAAACGCCATCGACGGCGCGGAAGACGTCGTCACGGAAGGGGAACTCGACGACGAGATCCTTGATGGAAAGAACTGGCTCGGTCATCAGCGCAACTTCGGGTTGAGAGCATCACGGAGCCAGTCACCCAGAAGGTTGACCGACAGGGCGAGCAGAATGAGCGTGACGGCCGGGAACAGCAGGATCCACCATTCGCCGGAGAAGAGGAATTGCTGGCCGATCCGGATCAGCGTGCCCAGCGAGGGCTGGGTCGGCGGCACGCCGACGCCGAGATAGGAGAGCGTCGCTTCCTCGATAATGGCCAGCGCCAGCCCGATCGTGCCGATGACCAAGACCGGACCCACCACATTGGGCAGGACGTGGCGGAGAAGGATGAGGAAGGGATTGACCCCGAGGATGCGGGCAGCGGCCACATAGTCCTTCTGGCGCTCGACCATGGTGGCGCCACGCACCGTGCGCGCGAACTGGGCCCAATTGGCGAGGCCAATGGCGACGATCAGCACCCAGACGGCGGCGCCTTCCTGCTGGTTGGGCGGAATGATGCCGCGGGCAACGCCGAAGATCAGCAGCGCGATGAGAATGGCCGGGAAGGACAATTGCACATCGGTGACGCGCATGATGATCGCATCGACCACGCCGCCGACATAGCCGGAGACGAGGCCCAGGCTCACGCCCAGAAGCATGGCAAAGAGCGTCGCCATGACGCCGACAAAGAGCGAAACGCGCGAGCCATACATGATGGTCGAGAGCATGTCGCGGCCCTGGCTGTCGGTGCCCAGCGCGAAATATTTGCCGGTAAAGGAGCTGGAATTGGGCGGCGTGAAGCCATCCATCAGGTTGAGGCTGGCCGGGTTGAACGGATTATAGGGCGCCAGCCATGGCGCGAATACCGCCATGAGGACCAGCAACACAGCCACGATGGAAGCAACAATGGTCACCGGGGAATGCCGGTAGGACCAGACAATGTCTGAGGTGACAAAACTCTTCCAGCGCGAAGTTTTCGCTGCCGGCACGGGCTGTTCGGGTGAATGGGGTAAATCAGTCATCCTGCTACTTCCCGGTTCTGGCGCCGTCCCGCAGGCGCGGATCGACGATGAAATAGAGGATATCGACGGTGAGGTTGATGACGACGAAAACCAGCGCCACGAAGACGAGGTAGGCAGCCATAACCGGCACGTCGACGGCGGCGACGGAATTGACGAAGAGCGAGCCGACACCGGGCCACTGGAACACGGTTTCGGTAATGATGGCGAAGGCGATGACCGAGCCCAGCTGCAGGCCGGTGATGGTGATGACCGGCACCATGGTGTTCTTGAGCGCATGGCCGAAATTGATGGCGCGCTTGGAAAGCCCGCGCGCCTTGGCGAAGCGGATATAGTCGGTGCGCATGACCTCGAGCATTTCGGCGCGCACAAGACGCATGATCAGCGTCAGCTGAAACAGCGAGAGCGTGATGGCCGGCAGGATCAGTGAGCGGAGGCCCGACTGGGTCAGAAGGCCTGTACGCCACCAGCCGATCTGGACCACTTCACCACGTCCGAAGCTGGGCAGCCATTTGAGCTCGACAGCAAAGACATAGATGAGCCCGATGCCGATGAGGAATGTCGGCAGCGACACGCCAACCAGCGACAGGGTCATGATGACGCCGCTTGAAAAAGCGCGCTGCCGCAGGGCTGTGTAAATGCCGAGCACAACACCCCCGACAAGGGCGATGATGGAGGAGGCAAAGGCCAGTTCCACCGTGGCCGGCAGGCGTTCAAGGATCAGCTGGCTCACAGGTTGCTGCAGGCGATAGGAGATGCCGAACTCGCCCTGGATGGCATTGAGCACGAAATAATAGAATTGGACATAGAAGGGCTGATCGAGACCGAGGCGCTGTCGCGCCGCCTCGTAGTCAGCCTGCTTGGCATCCTGGCTGAGCAGGGCGGCAAGCGGGTCGCCGACATAGCGGAAAACCAGAAAAGCGATGAACGCCACGACCAGCATGACGATGACGGACTGCAGGAGCCGACGGGCTATGAAAGCGAGCATTTGGCCCCCTCAAACGGTAGCCGCCGCGCGAGACGAAACTCGCGCGGCGGCTCAAATTGTTGGGCTTTACTCGAAGGTGACCGTGGTCATGTTCGGCTGGTTTTCCGGCTGAACAGGCAGGGTCACGCCTTCACGCATGGCATAGGCCAGCACCTGATTGTGCACCGGCAGCAGCACGCGATCGGCCTTCACAACTTCCCAGATTTCGGCAATCGTCGCGTTACGTGCGTCGATGTCGTCCATGGTGCCGAGCGAGATGATTTTCTCGTCCAGTTCCGGGTTGGAATAGAGGCCGACATTGTAGGTGCCGTGCAGGTCGGTCTTGGTGTGGATCAGATCGTTGAAGACATAGGCGGAGTCAAAGGTCGGAACGCCCCAGCCGAGCAGATAGAAATCCGACTCGTTGGCGAGGATGATCGGGGAATGTTCGGCAACCGGGCGCGAGGCCAGGGTGACGTTGATGCCGATCTGGCCGAGCATACCGACATAGGCGGTCGAGATCGCCTCGTCATTGACGTAGCGGTTGTTCGGCGTGTCGAGCGTCACCGAGAAACCATCCGGATAGCCGGCTTCGGCCATCAGGGCCTTGGCCTTTTCGACATCGGGCGCCGGGTAGGCGTCGAGCTCGGGAGTCCAGCCATTGACGAAGGGCGGGTTAGGAATGCCGGTCGGGATCGACTGGCCACGCATCACGACCTGCTTGATGGCGTCACGATCGAGCGCCAGTTCCATGGCTTCGCGAACCAGCGGGTTGTTGAAGGGGTTGGAGT
>JAEYTY010000019.1 GCA_023433775.1 Pseudomonadota bacterium
AAGGCATCTTATGCGCGATATGGGCGAATCCGCGACAGGGGATCAGCCGGCTTCCGAATAAATCTCGAGCTTGTTGCGCTTCTCGACCACGGGAGCCAACGCATCCATCACGCGGGCGCGCGGGAAGGTGGCGATTACCTCGGTACCGAAGCGCAGCTTTGAGAAGAGATCAAACCGCCCCTGATGCAGGTCCATGATCTTCTGAACGATGGGCAGGCCAAGGCCGGCGCCCTGTTCGGCTGTCTTCTGTGCCAATGATCCCTGGCCGAAAGAGGACAGCACGGTCTCGATCTCGTTTTCGGGAATGCCCGGACCATTGTCCTTCACCGAAATCATCTGCCCGCCATCCATGCTGCGCTGCACGACGAGGTTCACCTTGCCATGCTGCGGCGTGAACTTGATGGCGTTGGACAAGAGGTTGAGCACCACCTGGCGAATGGCGCGCTCATCGCCCCATAGCTTGGGCAGGTTGTCACCATAATTGACGACAAGCTCGATGCCCTTGGACTTGGCCCGCAGCTCGGTCATACGGCGGCAGTCATCGGCAATATCGATCAGCGACACCGCTTCTTCATGCAGCTCATATTTGCCCGCCTCGATGCGGCTGAGGTCGAGCAGCTCATTAATGAGGTTCAGCAGGTGCTGCCCGCTCGAATGAATGTCGCCCGCATATTCCTTGTATTGCGGCACCTGGTGCGGCCCCAGCAGTTCCGATTTCAGCACTTCGGAAAAGCCGATGATCGCATTGAGCGGCGTGCGCAATTCGTGGCTCATGGTCGCCAGAAACTGGCTCTTGGCGATATTGGCCTGCTCGGCGTGCCGGCGCGCTTCGTCCGACATGTGGCGCGCTTCTTCAAGCTCCGAAATCAGTGTGTCCTTTTCGGACTGGTGCGAAATCGTCTCCAGTTCCGAGGCGTGAAGCTGACGCGAGAGATAGAGGAAGAAGATTTCGCCACAAACCGCCACCGCCGCCAGCGTGTAGTTGAGCGTGCCGCCGACGGCGATCAGCGTGACGGAAACCGTCAAGGTCACGGGCAGGGTGCTCATCAGCGTTGCCGGCCAAAGGGTATGCGTGGCCACGGCATTGCTCGCCACGCTCACCAGCACCATGGCGAACATCACGGGGGTGACGTCCTCCGGGTTGGCGACCAGCGTAAAGAGCGCCAGCAGCGACAGCGCCAGCCCATAACAGGTCTCGGCCGCGACAAAGCTTGTGGTCCATTGCACGGGATTGAACTTGCCCGGCTCGCTGTGCTTGAAGCGCCGCGCCATGAGCACGACGACGAGCAGGCTGGCAATCACCAGCCCGGCCCAGAGCGCGGAGAAGAAGGGCGGGACCCACAGGCTCGCGACAAAGGCCAGAATGCTGACGATTGCGGCCATGGGCAGGGCCGCGCCCAGGCGGGCGTCGGCATAGGCGTGCATGAGCTCGAAGTCGAATTCGGCGCGCGTACCAGTACTGGAGGTCAGCTTCTGTCGCGCTTCAAGCACGGTTTTCTGGGCAGCGCGCTTATTGCCGCGAAATTCACCATCAAGGGCCGGCTGAGACGGCATGGCTTTTACTCATTACTAAACTACGCGAGTAGAAAACGCACTCGCTCCGCACAAGGCTGGAGATTAGGCGAGGCGTAGTTAACAGCCGGTGAAACTGCCGCGCCGGCTTGAGTGAACTTTGTTCCGAAATGAACGCGCGTCAGAATTGGCGGACAGGGCCATTGAACGCCGCCGCCACGCTGTTATGGTTAACCGGAGCCTAACGGGATGTATAAGCTCATTCGCGCAATTTTATTGCGCGAACTTCACCAATATGGCACTCATTCGCCGCGACGGGCCGCCAAAAACCCGATGCAGCAAAATCTGATTTCAAGGGGGTGACATGGCACTGGACAAGATTGACCGAAAAATTCTGACGCTATTGCAGAAGGATGCGACGCTTCCCGTCGCCGAAATCGGTCGCAAGGTGGGTCTGTCGACAACCCCGTGCTGGCGCCGCATCCAGAAGATGGAAGAAGATGGCGTCATCCAGCGGCGCGTCGCCGTGCTCGATCCGTCCAAGGTCAATGTCGGCGTCACCGTCTTCGTCTCAGTCAAGACCAACGAGCACAATGACGCCTGGATGCGCAAATTTGCCGGCGTGGTCGATGAGTTCCCCGAAGTCGTCGAGTTCTATCGCATGAGCGGCGACGTCGATTATCTGATGCGCGTTGTCGTGCCGGACATCGGCGCCTATGACGCCTTCTACAAACGCCTCATCAGCAAGATCAATCTCACCGATGTGAGTTCGGCCTTCGCCATGGGCCAGATCAAATATACCACAGCCCTGCCGCTCGATTTCGCCATTGTCGTGGACGACGACAAGTAGGTCCCATGCTGCTCGGCTTTGAACATATCGGCATGACGTGCTGCGATAGCGAGCGCACATTGGCCTTTTATCGCGACCTCCTTGGCTTGACGCTTGTGCAGCGCCGCACGGTGGACAATGGAGAAGTGCTCTTCCTCGATGCAGGCGGCGGAATGCTGGAGATATTCTTCCCGCAAACAGCGCGCATCGAGCGCTCGCGCGATGTTCCGCCCCATGAGGCCGGGATGCGCCACCTGACGCTGGCCTATGACAATGTCGACGAGATTTTCGCCCGCCTGGAGCGTGCTGGCGTCGACATCATTGAGCGCCCGCGTGCGGCCGTGAATACGGCCATGCTTCAGCGTGTCGCCATCGTTCGCGATCCCGATGGTGTCTTTGTCGAACTGATCGAGCGCGCTGCCGGACGGCTTTGACCCGTTAGCCGCCGGTCACGCTCATATGCCGCGCCACGGCGGGCTCGGTCGTCGTCCGGTCGAGCACGAAATCGTGCCCCTTGGGCTTGATCATCATGGCCCGGTCCAGCGCCTCATCCATCCCTGCCGTCCCACCCTCGCGCAGTGCATCGCGCAGATTGACCTGATCGTCCTGGCCCAGGCACAGGTAAAGCTGCCCGGTCGCGGTGAGCCGCACCCTATTGCAGCTTTCGCAGAAATTGTGGCTCATCGGCGTGATGAAGCCCAGCGTGCCGCCGGTTTCGGCAACGTTCACATAGCGGGCAGGGCCGCCGGTTTTCTTCTCCAGCCGCGTCAGCGTATAACGCCGCGCCAGCCTGTCATGCAGTTCACGCAGCGGCAGATAGCTGTCCACCCGGTCAATGCCCACGTCGCCAAGCGGCATCCCCTCGATCAGCGTCAGCCCCATCCCGCGCCCATGCGCCCAGGCCATCATCGGTTCGATTTCGTCGTCATTGACGCCGCGCATCGCCACCATATTGATCTTGATCGCCAGCCCTACCGCCTGCGCCGCGTCTATGCCGGCCAGCACATCGTTCAGGCGCCCGCGACGCGTAATCTCGGCAAACCGCTGCGCGTCCAGCGTATCGAGCGATACATTGATCCGCCGCATCCCGGCTGCAAACAGACCTTCCGCATGTTTCGCCAATTGGCTGCCATTGGTGGTCAGCGTCAGCTCTTCGAGCCCATGCCCGATCTTGCTGCCCAGTACGCCAACGAGATCCATGATGTCCCGCCGCACCAGAGGTTCGCCGCCCGTCAGGCGGATGCGCGTTGTCCCGCGAGCAATAAAGGCGCCGGCAATAGTCTCGACTTCCTCAAAACTCAGCACCTGCTTTTTGGGCAGGAAGGTCATGTCTTCCGACATGCAATAGACGCAGCGAAAATCGCAACGATCTGTCACCGATATCCGCAAATAGGAAATGCGCCGTCCAAAGCGGTCGATCAGCGGGCGGTCATTTGGGAGGGAGGCAGTCATGAGCTCAAATCTAGCCCCGGCGAGGCGACCTGCATAGCGCTACAAAACAAAAAGGGCCGCTCAATGGCGGCCCTTTTCGAAAATTTTGCAACGCTTAGTGGTTGACCACGATCAGCGCACCGACATTCACGCGCTCATAAAGATCGGTGACGTCTTCATTGGTGAGGCGGATACAGCCGGAAGACACAGCCTGGCCGATCGACCATGGCTCGGACGTGCCATGCACGCGATAAAGCGTCGAGCCGATATAGAGGGCGCGGGCGCCGAGCGGGTTGTCCGGGCCGCCTGGCATATAGGCCGGCAGGTCAGGAACGCGCTTGCGCATCTGCGGGGGAGGGGTCCAGCCGGGCCACTCGGCCTTGCGGGTGATGCGGTGGGTGCCCGACCAAGTGAAGCCGTCGCGGCCAACGCCGATGCCGTACTTCATGGCCTTGCCATCTTCGAGGACGAGGTAAAGGCGACGCTCATCGGTCTCGATGACCAGGGTGCCGGGCTTGTACTTGGTTTCGTAATCGACAACCTGCTTGCGGATCGGGCTGCCGCCACGGCTGCGCGTCTGCACCTCCGAAGGCTCTTCCCAGACATTTGTGTCAGGGTTGTAGATCCGCGCGGCGGTAGCAGGCAAAACCATGCTTGCCGACAACAGGATCGATAGCACCAATGCTATGATCGTTCTGAAAATGCTCATGCGTTCACTTGGCCTCTGAAGTGTTCGGCAGACAGTGATTCGCTGCCGGGATGATGTCTGCTGATTACGCGCTCTCTGGACTCGCGGGAAGGGGACTGCGCCTTGTTTCCGCCACATGAGCGCCATCATCAGTAAATTGTGTTGCGACTAGGTTACACTTCACGTTCACCAATGCGTGATCAACAACTTTAGGCCGGGTTGACATTCCGCCCGCACCCCTGCCACACCCCCGGTACTTCTAGGAGGGACACGGGGCGATGAGCGAAGAGCTGAAGCGCGAAGCCGCAGCAATGGCGCTGACTCAGGTGCTGCCCGGAATGCGTCTTGGCCTGGGCACCGGATCGACCGCGCGGCACTTTGTCGATCTGCTTGGTCAGCGCGTGGCGGAAGGCCTCGATGTCATATGCGTGCCCACCTCCGAAGTAACGGACCGCCAGGCAGAGAGCCTCGGCATAAAGCTCTCCGATCTCGATACGCTGGACCGGCTCGATCTCACCGTCGATGGCGCCGATGAAATCGACCCGCAGCTGAACCTTATCAAAGGGGCGGGCGGCGCATTGTTGCGCGAAAAGATCGTTGCCGCTTCCTCGGACGCGATGATTGTAATCGCCGACGGCACCAAGCTGGTCGACACGCTGGGCAGCTTTCCATTGCCGCTTGAAGTCAACCGTTTCGGCCTCGGGGCCACACGGCGTTCCATTGCCCTGGTGATGGCGGCGCACGGTGCCGATGGCCAATTGCGCTTGCGCATGGCCCGCGACAGCGACCAGCCCTATGTCACCGACGGCGGACACCTCATTCTTGACGCATTTTTTGGCCGCATTTCGCAGCCAGAAGCAGTCTCACGCGCACTTCTGGATATTCCCGGGCTTGTCCAGCATGGACTGTTCCTGAATATGTGCAGCAAGGCTTATGTGGCGACGCCAGATGGCGTAAAGACGTTTAATAGAGACAACTGACCAATCTGGATCGGGAAAAGATGGCTTTCTGGACGAATGGGGAATTTATGCGTGGCGCCAAGACAATCATGGCCGCTGCAATGGCGTTTGGCCTGATGGGCCTGGTTGCGCCGACATTTGCGCAGGAAGTGGCGCCCGATCATCTGGCGCTGGCGCGCAAATATATCGATCTGACGGATCGCGGCGCCATTTATGAGTTCACCGTGGTTGAAACTGGTGTGCAGACGCTTGAAACCATTACCGCGCAGAACCCCGAGCTGTTCGAGCCCACCAGCGACGCCATCGGCGTTGTTGTGCAGCAGTATAGCGGTCGCAAGGGTGACCTGCTCGACCAGTTTGCCCGCGTCTATGCCGTCCAGTTCACCATGGATGAACTGCGCGAGATCGTCGCGTTCTACGAGTCCCCGACCGGCCAGAAGCTTGCGCAGGCCAATGTGGAGATCAACGGCGATCTGCAGAACGTCATGCAGGTCTTCACCAACAATCTGCGCCAGGAATTCCTCGCCAAGGTTCGCGCCGAACTGCGCACCAAGGGCATCGAGCTCTGATAGCGCTTAAGCGATAAATGCATTGACCCCGCCACGTGCGGGGTCTTTTTTTGTGTGGCGGGCGCCACTATATCTATCGTCGATTTACGATGAAGAAAGCAGGGGGCTGCGATGGCGTTTGATTATGATCTTCTGGTGATTGGTGCCGGCTCCGGCGGTGTCCGCGCTGCCCGCATGTCGGCGACCTATGGCGCCAAGGTGGCCGTCATCGAGGAATTTCGCGTCGGCGGCACCTGCGTGATCCGCGGCTGTGTGCCCAAGAAGCTCTATGTCTATGCCAGCCGCTTCCGTGACCAGTTTGACATTGCAGAAAGTTTTGGCTGGCAGGTAGATGCCAGCTTCGATTGGCCGACCCTTGTTGCCGCCAAGGAAAAGGAAATCACCCGGCTCGAGCACGCCTATACGAGCAATCTCGAAAAGCCCGGCGTTGAAATCATCCATGACAGGGCCGTCGTCACGGGCCCCAATTCCGTGCGCCTCCTCGGCGACAATCGCGAACTCACTGCAAAGTATCTGCTGGTTGCCACGGGCGCCAAGCCCTTCATCCCGGCCATTCCCGGCGCGGAGCTCGGCATCTCGTCTAACGAAGCCTTTGACATGCCGGCCCTCCCGCACTCGATCCTGATCGAAGGCGGCGGCTATGTCGCTGTCGAATTCGCCACCATCTTCGCCGGTCTTGGCGTCCACACGACCATCATCTATCGCGGCGATTGCCTGCTGCGTGGCTTTGATGAAGACATGCGGCGTGGCCTTGAGGCCGGCCTCATTGACCGAGGCATCCGCATCATCTACCAGACCACCATTCAGTCACTGGCCCGCGACGGCAATGACATCTCCGCGACATTCAGCGACGGCGTCACCGCGCCCTTCGGCGTCGTCATGTTCGCCACCGGCCGCCAGCCCAACACGGCGCGCCTCGGCCTCGAAGCGGCTGGCGTCGCGCTCGATGGCTATGGCGCGGTCAAGGTAGATCGCTTCTCGCAATCCTCCGTGCCCTCCATCTATGCGGTTGGCGACGTTTCCGGCCGATCCCAGCTGACCCCCGTGGCTATCCGCGAGGGCTGGTACTTTGCCGAAACCCTCTTCAACAACAATCCGCAGGCGGTCGATCACTCGCTCATCCCGACGGCGGTTTTTGCCGAGCCCGAAATCGGCGTTGTCGGCCTCACCGAGGCCGAAGCGGCCACTCATGGCGATATCGACGTCTATGTTGCCCGCTTCCGTCCCATGCAGAATACGCTCTCGACCCGTACCGAGCGCATGGTGCTCAAGCTCATCACCGAAAAGGACGGCGGCAAGGTCCTCGGCGTCCACATACTCGGCCCCGGCGCTGGCGAAATGATCCAGCTGGTCGCCATCCCCATGGGCATGGGCGCCACCAAGGCAGATTTCGACCGCACAATGGCGCTCCATCCATCAGCAGCCGAAGAGTTGGTGACCTTCAAGTCACCCAGCTACGTCTATCGGGACGGAACAAAGGTCTAGTGACAGCCGTGATATTTATTGCTTCTGCTTGGGCGGCAGCACTGCCACTGGCGCGAGCTGATCATCACCCTTCCAGGCTTTGACCGCCTTCAACTGCGCGGGCGACAGCGACGCAAAAAAACCGCGCATTGGCGCAAGTTTTAAAGGCTGATGTGGCGAGGGACTCTGTTTCATGGCACCAAAAATTTGCACTGGGAGCCGACTTGTGTGGCTCCGATTGTGTCCACACAGAAGTTAAGAAACTCCGGACTGCTGGGATGCCACCAAATCTCTGATTTGCCGAGTGACGTTATATAGTTTGCTGTCACCTCCAGCACGGCCCAAAACCGCTGTCCCTTGAGGAGCGTCGAATGTGGGTTGGATTCGAGGTGACGAATGATCGTCGCCGGTCCATGGCCGACTGCAACAGCCAGCACAAGCAGTTCGTCGTCGACCCAGACCGCAACATCCAGGCGTGTCGGTCCAAACGGTGCACCAATGATCTCCGGCCAGTGAAAACCGTTTTGTTGCTTTTCCCACAGATGCTCACTCAGAGATGCATCGAAGCCTGTAATTCGAATGGGTAAGCCGTATTGCTTCCGTAGTTCGTTCTCTGCGTTGCTTCGCGCCTGCTGCGCGGCCTGTTCGAAAATGGACAAGTCGCACCGATTAATATTGCCCTCTGTTCAGGTATACATCTCCATAAGCCCTCCGGCCAGTGTCCGCTCAATTTTCAGCAAGGTGCGCTGGTGCCTGATTATCCTTGTCCCTGACCTCCGGGCTTGGTATTCCGCCCGCAACAGCAGTGCACTGGCGTAAGCGAGATCGAAGATGACCACCTGGACCCCCGGCTCATGGCGCAGCAAGCCTGTACACCAGGTGCCGAACTATCCGGACGCCGCTGCACTCGCCGAAGCTGAGCGTCAGCTGTCAACTTTCCCGCCGCTGGTTTTTGCCGGCGAAGCGCGTGAGCTGAAAAAGCATCTGGCTGCCGTCTCGCGCGGCGACGCTTTCCTGCTTCAGGGTGGTGATTGCGCCGAGAGCTTTGCCGAGCATGGCGCCGACCATATCCGTGACTTCTTCCGCGTCTTCCTGCAGATGGCTGTGGTGCTGACCCATGGCGCGTCCAAGCCCGTGGTCAAGGTCGGTCGCGTTGCCGGCCAGTTCGCCAAGCCCCGCTCCGCCGATACTGAAACCATAAACGGCGTTGAGCTGCCCTCCTATCGCGGCGACATCATCAACGCCATTGAGTTCACCGAAGCCGCCCGCGTGCCCGATCCGGACCGGATGTTGCAGGCCTATCGCCAGTCGGCCGCCACGCTCAATCTGCTGCGCGCCTTTTCCATGGGTGGCTATGCCGAACTGACGCGCATCCACGAATGGACCATGGGCTTCATGAAGGGGTCCAACTGGAATGTCCGTTTTGAAGAACTGGCGCGCAAGATCGATGACGCCATCACCTTCATGGGCGCGCTCGGCCTCAACCCCGACAACACGCCCGCTTTGCGCCAGACCAGCTTCTACACCAGCCACGAAGCACTGCTCCTGGGCTATGAGGAAGCGCTGACCCGCAAGGACTCCATCAGCCAGAACTACTACGCCACCTCCGGCCACATGCTCTGGATTGGCGACCGCACGCGCCAGCCCGACGCAGCCCATGTCGAATATTTCGCCGGCATCCATAATCCCATCGGGGTCAAATGCGGCCCGAGCCTCTCCAATGACGATCTGCTGCGCCTGCTTGATCGGCTCAATCCCACCGACGAAGCTGGTCGTATCACCCTCATTTCCCGTTTCGGCGCCGACAAGGTGCACGAACATCTGCCGCGTCTGATCGAAACCGTCGAGCGGGCAGGGCGCACTGTGGTCTGGTGCTGCGATCCCATGCATGGCAACACCATCAAGGCGTCGACCGGCTACAAGACACGCCCGTTTGATCGCGTGCTGTCCGAAGTGCGTGGCTTCTTCGAAGTCCACCGCGAAATGGGCACTTACGCCGGCGGCGTGCATATCGAGATGACGGGCGACGATGTCACCGAATGCGTTGGCGGCATGTCGGCGGTTACCGAGGCTTCGCTGTCGGATCGGTATCACACCTATTGCGACCCGCGCCTCAATGCCAGCCAGGCGCTGGAATTGGCCTTCCTCGTCGCCGAGGAAGTCCATGCCCAGAAGCCGCCACGCCAGCAGCGTGCTGCGGGGGAATAAACCGCCTGATATCGTGAACCTATTTTCGGGATCGCGCGTTGAACGGATCGGCGTGCGATTTTGGTTTTCGCGATTGCTTGCCTGCACCTTCGAGCGTCTAATGAGTAGGCAATGCCGAAATCCCTGTTTCCCAACGCAACGCCTGAAACCCGCGCTCGCCTCGAGACGGATCCCACAATAAAGCTGATCAACGAATACGACTGGTCTGCCAATGCTTTGGGGGTCATCCCCTTCTGGCCCGAAAGCCTCAAGGGCGCCGTCCGCACCATGCTCGTGGCCTCGACACCTATGGTCATGCTGGTCGGACCGCAGGGTATCCTCATCTACAACAATGCCTACGCCAAATTCGCCGGCCAGCGTCATCCGGAAATCTTCGGCATGAAGGCGCTCGAAGCCTGGCCCGAAATTGCTGATTTCAATCAGAAAAATATCGAGCGCGGGCTCAATGGCGAGTCCTGGGTCCTGCAGGATCAGGAACTGGTGCTCAATCGCTACGGTCAGATGGAATCGAGCTGGATGGATCTCCATTACAGCCCGGTCATCAACGACGATGGCCAATCCCTCGCCACGCTCTGCATTGTCGGCGAAACCACAGATCGCATCATCGCCCAGCAGGCGCTGGCGCGCAGTGAAGAGCGCCTGTCCCTCGCCATTTCCGGCACTAGCCTTGTCGGCACCTGGGACTGGGATGTTCCCAATAATCAGGTAACCGCCGACGAGCAGTTTGCTGCAATTTATAATCTCGATGGTCAACGCGCCGCGCTTGGCCTGCCCATCGAAGAATTCTTCCACGCAATCCACCCCCAGGATACGCCGCGCGTACAGGCGGAGATTGCGCGATCTCTTGAGGCTGGCGAACCGTTCAAGGCCGAATATCGCCTTGTCGGCGCGGATGGCCGCATCACCTGGGTCGTAGCGTCCGGTCGTCCCCGTCTCAATGGCGAGGGGAAAGTCTATCGTTTCCCCGGCATCGCCATCGACGTCACCGAGCAGCATCGCGTTGCCGAGGCGCTCGCCGAGAGCGAATTGCAGTTCCGTACGCTCGCCGACACCATGCCGCAGATGGTCTGGTCGACGCGTCCCGATGGCTTTCACGACTACTACAATGCGCGCTGGTATGAGTTCACGGGCGTGCCCGAGGGGTCGACAGATGGCGAAGGCTGGAAGGATATGTTCCATCCGGACGATCAGGAGCGTGCTCGCGGGATCTGGCGCCAATCGCTGGCTTCAGGCGAACCCTACCAGATCGAATATCGCCTCAAGCATCACAGCGGCAGCTACCGCTGGACATTGGGCCGTGCTCTGCCGATCCGCGATGCTGAAGGGCAGATCGTGCGCTGGATCGGCACCTGCACCGACATCCATGAATCCCGCCTCTCGGCCAATGAGCGCGAGTTGGTGGCCCAGGAACTCAGCCACCGTATCAAGAATATCTTTGCGGTCCTCAGCGGCATTGTCAGCCTCTCGGCGCGCAACAATCCCGACGTCAAACCTTTCGCCGATCAGTTGCGGCGCAGGATTTTCGCCTTGGGCGAAGCGCATGACTTTGTGCGCTCGCACAGCCATTTCTCATCCGAGGATGCCAGACACGGTGCCTTGTCGGCGCTGATCGCTCGCCTGATGCAGCCCTATAACGATGAAAGTGGCGAACGTATCCGCTTTACAGGCGACGACGCCCCCGTGGACGATGCTGTCGCTACGCCGCTTGCTTTGCTGTTCCACGAACTGGCCACCAATGCCGCCAAATATGGCTCGCTGCACAATCCGGCCGGCACGGTGACCATCACCGGCCGCAACGACGGCGAGCACTACAATATCATCTGGCGCGAAAGTGGCGGGCCAGACGTCAAGGAGCCAGAATCCCTGTCGGGATTTGGCACCAGGCTGATCGAGATGTCCGTGAGAGGGCAGATGCACGGCGAAGTGAACCGCCGCTGGCTGTCCGATGGGCTGGAAGTGGAAATTATTCTGCCTGCCGACGCCCTGACACGTTCGGCAAGCCTGCAGCCGGCAAAGCTTAAATAGAAAAATCAGGCGTAGCTGCCGCCGTCACTGCTGTTCGTGTTCCAGTTGAACAGCTTGAGCCGCCGCGGCGGCGTCGCATCGGCAGCAGCGCGCTTGGCGATGGCATATTCCACCACTTCGCGAATATCGCGATCAGTCGCTGGCTTGGCGATCACACCAACAGTACCAGGCACGCCGTCACCCAGCTGCGCCGGGTTTGCCGTCATGAAAACGACAGTCACGCCATGGGTCTGGGCGAGAATTTCACCGATACGCGGGCCGGTCGGGCCATCGCGGAGGTTCAAATCCACAAGCGCAACATCAGCCTGCCGCGCCAGAGCCAGCGCAGATTTTTGATCAGCAGCAATACCGATTGGAGTGTGGCCCATCTCTTCGACCACATACTCAATCTCGGTAGCGACGATGATCTCGTCTTCAACAATGAGGACTTTGTAGCTCATAGGCACGGCTTCGTGGCTGTTTAAACTTATGCGTGAGACCCAAACGACTCTTGGGGGCTTCTGGTTGCGATATTAGTACACTTCCTGAAGTTTGACGATGATGCGCCCCTCCGGTTACCAAAGCACGAACATATGGCAGGGCCCCCATGCCGCGCTTGCCCTGCCGGGGGCGAAAAGCTAAGTCTGCCCCGTCAGGCCGTCCGGCCCGATGGAATGTGATAATCGTCAGGCCAAATCCGTGACAGACCAGCTCAGAATTGCGCTCGCCCAGCTCAATCCCAAGGTTGGCGACCTGAACGGCAATTTGGCCTTGGCCCGCAAGGCTTTGGCCGATGCCGTGGCCGCCGGCGCTGATATCCTGCTGCTGTCCGAGCTGTTTCTCACCGGCTATTTCCCCGACGATCTGCTGTTCAAGCCGCAATTCGTTGCCGACGCCATGGAAGCCGCCGAAACGCTGGCCGCCGAAACCGCTGGCACCGACGTCGTCCTCCTCCTGCCCAGCATCTGGCAGGACAAGGCCGGCCTTCACAATTCTGTGCTGGTGGCCGAAAAGGGCGAAATCACCGCCATTCGCCACAAGCGCGAACTGCCTAATACGGACGTCTTCTACGAAAAGCGCTATTTCACCGCCGGCCCGCTCCCCCACGCCGTGACCATCAAGGGCGTGCAGATCGGCATCCCCATCTGCGAAGACATCTGGCACCCCTGGGTCTGCGAACACCTCGTGCGCGAAGGCGCTGAAATCCTGCTTTGCCCTAATGGTTCGCCTTATTGGACCAACAAGCAGCACACCCGCATGGAGCTCGTCCGCGCCCGCGTCGCCGAAGATGGCGTGCCGCTGCTCTATCTCAATCAGGTCGGTGGCCAGGATGAGCTTGTCTTCGACGGCGCCTCCTTCGCCATCGAGCCGGGCAACAAACTGGTGCTGCAGGGCAAGTCCTTCGCCACCGATTTCATCGTCTCGGACTGGACCCGCACAGACGAGGGCTGGACCTGCACCAATGGCCACGTCGAGCCGCTCACCTCTGTGGATGAAGCCCCATGGCGCGCCGCTGTGCTGGGCCTCCGCGATTATGTGCACAAAAACGGCTTCAGCCACGTCGTCCTCGGCCTTTCAGGCGGCATAGACAGCGCCGTGGTCGCCGCCATGGCCGTCGATGCCTTTGGGCCCGAAAAGGTCCACTGCCTCATGCTGCCCTATCGCTACACATCCGAGGCCAGCCTCAAGGACGCCAAGGACTGCGCCGCCCGTCTCGGCGTGCGCTATGACATCGTCTCCATCGGCAATCCGGTCGATGAGGCCCTTAGCGAACTTGCCCCCATCTTTGGTGACCGCCCGGCCGATCTCGCCGAAGAAAACATCCAGTCGCGAATGCGCGGCGTCGTGTTGATGGCCGTCTCCAACAAGCTTGGCTCCATGCTGCTCACCACCGGCAACAAGTCCGAAATGGGCGTCGGCTACGCCACAATCTATGGCGACATGAATGGCGGCTACAATCCGCTCAAGGACATGTTCAAGATGCAGGTCTATGCGCTGGCCGACTGGCGCAACAAGCATCTCCCGGGCGACAGCCTCGGCCCCGCGGGCGAAGTCATCCCACCCGCCATCATCTCCAAGGCGCCCAGCGCCGAATTGCGTCCCGATCAGACCGATCAGGACAGCCTGCCGCCCTATCCCGTGCTCGACGATATCCTCACCTGCATCGTCGAGGAGGAAATGTCTCTCGCCGAAGTCGCCGCCCGCGGCCATGAACCGGCTCTGGTCCGGCGCATCGAGCGCCTGCTCAATATCGCCGAATACAAGCGCCGCCAGTCCGCGCCCGGCCCGAAGCTCAGCCCCCGCGCCTTTGGCCTGGGCCGCAGATACCCCATCACCAATGGATATAAGGACGCAACCATCGGATGAGTGTCACCGTTCGCTGGGCGCCGTCTCCCACCGGCAATATCCATCTGGGCAATGCCCGTCCCGCCCTCATCAACTGGTTCTTCGCCCGCCGCCATGGCGGCCGCTACGTGCTGCGCATGGACGATACCGATCTGGCCCGCTCCACCCGCGCCTTTGCGGACGGCATCGAGGCCGATCTCGCCTGGCTCGGCGTCACGCCCGACCTGCTGGTCCGCCAGTCCGAACGCACGGCGCTCTATGATGCGGCGCGCGACAAGCTCATTGCCGCCGGTCGCCTCTATCCCTGCTACGAAACCGAGGATGAGCTCGACCGTCGCCGCAAGCGCGCCCTCGCCATGGGTCGCCCGCCCATTTACGACCGCGCTGCCCTCGCGCTCACCGACGAAGACCGCGCCCGTCTCGAAGCCGAGGGCCGCACGCCCCATTGGCGCTTCAGGCTTGATGGCCGTCCCGTCCATTTCGATGACCTGATCAAAGGCCCGCAGACGGTCAACACCGCCTCGATGTCCGACCCCGTGCTCATCCGCGCCGATGGCTCCTATCTCTACACCTTGCCCTCAGTCGTGGACGACATTGACCTCGCCATCACCCATGTCATCCGCGGCGAGGACCATGTTTCCAATACCGGCACCCAGATCGAGATCATCGAGGCCCTCGGCGGCGCCGTCCCGCGCTTTGCGCACCACAATCTGCTGACCGACGCGCAGGGGCAGGGCTTTTCCAAGCGCCTCGGCTCCCAGTCCATCGCCGATCTGCGCGAGGCGGGCTACGAGCCGCTGGCCGTCGCCATCATGGCCACCCTGACCGGCACCAGCCTCCCCATCGAGCCCTATGAAAGCCTCGACGCCATCGCCGAGCGACTGGACCTGTCGATGATTTCGCATGGCTCGGCCCGCTTCGATCCCGTCGAGCTCGATGGCCTCAATGCGCGCCTGCTGCACAATATGCCCTATGCCGCCGCGGCGCCGCGCCTTGCCGCGCTGGGCGTCGAGGGAGAAGCCATGTGGCTGCTGCTGCGCGAAAATCTCGCGCGCCTTCCGGAAATTGTCGAATGGTCAAAGCTGCTGACCGGCCCGATGACACCCGTCATCGCCGATGAGGATCGCGATTTCCTCTCTCTCGCCAAGGCCCTGCTGCCGCCTGAGCCATGGGATGAGACCACCTGGGGTCATTGGACTGAAACCCTCAAGACCACGACAGGCCGCAAGGGCAAGGCACTATTCCTGCCCCTGCGCATGGCGCTCACCGGCCGCCATGACGGCCCTGAGCTTAAATCCCTGCTCGTCCTGCTTGGGCGTAAGGCGTGTCTGGACCGACTACCCTGACCGCGCGGTCCCCGAAATGCACGATCCGCGCTTCGGGGGCAGTCGCCGTCTGATCGACATTTGGCCGCGCCGCGATTTCGCCGGGGCCGGCTGGCCGGCGCCGGGGCAGGGGAACATCCACCATCGCCACCGTGCTCACCGTCTCAGGCGTCACGGCAGCCATCTGCACCGGCACAATTCCGCGCGGGTCGCGCAGTGGCAGCGGAAATTTCAGCCCGGCAATTTCAATCATCGCCCGGCTCTTGCCGTCCTCGCTCTCGGCTAAAGTCACGGTGCCATCCGCCTGCGGCGCCACCTTGCAGCTCGCTTCCTTGTCGAAATTGGTGCGATAGGCAAAGGCGGTGGGCAGCGACGTATAGGCCGCGCCTGACAGATTGCGCATCTGCTCCGGCTCCTGGCCGGGATTGTCGTAATAATAGAGATCGACCGCCGTATTCGGGCACATCTGTTGGCAGGTCATCGCGTCATTGCCGACATAGTCGGGCAGCGTCGCATAGCTGATGGGCCAGAAATATCCGTCCGACAGCCTCACGCAGAGCGTGCGCACCGTCGCATAGCCCTGATAGCCCCAATAGTCGCCACCATCGACGAAGTCGCCATTGGTGAAATCGCCTTCCGAGGTCGACCCAAAGATGCGGTCAAAGATCGACTGCCGTTCATTGCTGAAAGTGGCGCTCGAACCCTGATTGCGGCAACCAAAGCGCGCCATTTCCTGCAAAATGGCTTCGCGCTGCTGCGCCACCGCATCGCCCGTATCGACCGATTGATTAACCTTGGCATAGTCGTCGCGCAGCCGCAGCACATTGCGCGCCACCTGCTGGCATTGCGGAGTCAGCGTCCGCCCGGCCTTGGCGTCGTCATTGCAGCCCTGGCGGATATACTGGCTCTCGGCGTCCTGCACCTGCCGCGCCAATTGCCGCGCCGTCTGCGAGCTGTTCTGAATCTGCCGGAAATCGGCATTGCCGTCGAACTGGCGCAACTGGCTGTTGAGCCGCGCGCACTGCTCCGCCTGCGCATGGGCCATTTGCACGTCCAGCGTCAGCGTGGCCGCTGCCAGAAACCCGAAAATCAGGGCGCGCGCGCCAATTCTGCCGAAAAACACCATCAAGTCCCGTCACACGGCTCCGCCAGCCGTCATTCGCCGCCGCCCTTAAGACATCGCTAGGGCACATGGCAACATTATAGCAGACAGCGTCGTTCCCTAGATAGCGCGCCTGCGTCACACATAGCGCCCAGACTGGCCCTGCACGAAGAGTTGTTCCCATGAAACTCGCGACCCTGCGTTCATCCCGCCCCGATGGCCAGCTTGTTCTGGTCTCCGCCGATTCGAGCCGCTGCGTTTCCGCCGGCCGGGTGGCGCCAACGCTGCAAGCGGCGCTGGACGATTGGGAACACGCCAAGCCGGCCCTCGAAAATCTGGCTGCCCAGCTCGAAGCGGGCGCCATTGCCGGTCAGCCCTTCGATCCTGCGACTGCCCATGCGCCGCTGCCGCGTGCTTTTCAGTGGATCGATGGCGCCGGCTATCTCAGCCATCTCGAACGCGTCCGCTCGTTGAAGGGCAGCAAGGATGAGGAACTGCAATCTGTCCGCCCGCTGATGTATCAGGGCGCCTCCGATTCCCTCTCGGCGCCAACCGATCCCATCATCGTGCCCTCGGACGATCTGGCGCTCGATTTCGAGGCCGAGGTCGGCGTCATCATCGGCCATGTGCCGATGCGCGCCACCCGCGAAATCGCCTCCGCCGCCATCCGCCTTGTCACCATTCTCAACGACGTTTCCCTGCGCAAGCTGGTGGTTGACGATCTGCAGAACGGTTTTGGCTTTTTCCACGCCAAGCCTTCCACCGCCTTTGCGCCGCTGGCCATCACCCCCGCCGCGCTGGGCAATGCCTGGCGCGACAATCGCCTGCATCTGCCGGTGCGGGTCGAGGTCAATGGCACGCTTTATGGTCAGCCCAATGCCGGGGTGGACATGCACCACGATTTTGCCGACCTGATCGTCGAAGCCGCCCGCACCCGCAACCTGGCTGCCGGCACCATTATCGGCTCGGGCACCATCGCCAATCACCATGACGAAACCCTGCCGCTCAAGCGCGACGGCATTGGTTTTGCCTGCATCGCCGAGGCCCGCACCGCCGAAAAAGCCATGTTTGGCCGCGCCCGAACCCCATTCCTCAAGCCCGGCGACACGATCCGCATTGCTGCCCTTGCCCCCGATGGCACCCAGGTTTTCGGTGCCATTGAACAGAATGTAAGGCTCCTGGCCAACTGATTGATAACATTCGCGTGTTACCGTTGGGGCAAGCTCAATGCCGTGCCACTCTCGGCTGCGTGATCGCGTCTCATACCTGAGGTTTCCCGATGCTCTTCCGCCGGATTTCGGCTCTTGCCATTGCCGCCACGCTCAGCCTCGGCGCTATCGCCATCGCACAGGATAGTTTCACCGCGCCCGCCACGCCCGAAGAGGCTGTGTCCATGCGCAAGGTGCTTATGCGCGAAGATGGCGGCATTCTCCGCTCCGCCGGCAATCTCTCCGGCGCCGAAGCCGTCGCCGCCATGAAGACCCTGCAAACCAATTACAGCCACATCCCGGCGCTCTTCCCCGAAGGCTCCATCGTGGGTGACAGCGAAGCGCTCCCCGCCATCTGGGAAAACTGGGACGCCTTTGTCGCCATCGCCAAGACCGGTGAAGACGCCGCTGCGGCTGGCGTCATTGCCGCCGAAGCAGGCGACACCGCCGGCTACAACGACGCTCTCCGCACCCTGCAGGGCACCTGCGGCCAGTGCCATCAGCAGTTCCGCTCCTAATTCTCATCGCCTCCAAAGCGATTGGGCGGCCTCCGGGCCGCCCTCTTTTTTGCGCTCTGCCAAAATCACTTGATTTATTGCCGCCGCGCGGCCAATCTCCGCCCATGATGACCAAGTGCACCATTACCTGCTGCATTATTACCTGCTAACCCAGCGTTGGCGGAGCGGTCTTCTTCATCCCAAATTCTTTAAAGGATAGAGGCTCCCGCCAGAGCAAATCCGTCTGGCCAATAGGAAGCCTTTATGACCACGGCAAAGCCGCAGCTCAGTCTCTACAACACGCTCACCCGCACCAAAGAGGCGTTCACGCCCATCGATGCGAACAATGTGCGCATGTATGTCTGCGGCCCCACGGTCTATGACTTCGCCCATATCGGAAATGCGCGCCCGGTCATCGTCTTCGACGTGCTCTATCGCCTGCTGCGTCACCTCTACGGCGCCGATCACGTCACCTATGCCCGCAACATCACAGATGTCGACGACAAGATAAACGCCCGCGCCCTCCGAGACTTCCCCGATCTGCCCCTCAACGACGCCATCCGCCGGGTGACGGAAAAGACCGAGGCCCAGTTCCTCGCCGACGCGAAAGCCCTCGGCACGCTGGAACCCAATGTTCAGCCACGTGCCACCGACAACATTGCGCAGATGGTGAGGATGATTCAGCTCCTGCTGGACAAGGGGCACGCCTATGTCGCCCGCGGGAAGGAAGGACGCGAAGCTCTTTTTGATGTGACCAGTATGGCTGATTATGGCGGGTTGTCGCGTCGCGAGGCATCGTCAAATTTGGCCGGTGCACGCATCGAGGTAAAAGACCACAAGCGCAATCCCGAAGACTTCGTACTCTGGAAGGAATCTGAGCAATCAGAGCCGGGTTGGGAAGCGGCGTTTGTCATATCTGAGGACAACCGAGCAGAGCTTGACCTGAACGACACTGCCATCACCATCCGTGGCCGTCCCGGCTGGCACATTGAATGTTCGGCCATGTCCGAACGCTATCTCTGGGAGGAGATAGCGGATCGCTTGTCTCCAGCTGCGCACGCAAAGCCGCATCAGTTCGACATCCATGGCGGCGGGCTCGATCTCATCTTCCCCCACCACGAAAACGAAATCGCCCAATCCCGCTGCGCCCACGGCACCCACGCCATGGCCAATGTCTGGATGCACAACGGCTTCCTTCAGGTCGAAGGCCAGAAGATGAGCAAGTCGCTGGGCAATTTCTACACGATCCACCAACTGATGGAGACGACGGATTTCGGCGGGAGGAAGTGGGATGGCGAGGTCCTAAGACTCGCTATGTTAATGACGCACTACCGCGACCCTATAGATTTCTCCGTCGCGCGGCTCGAAGAGGCTAGGAAAAAGTTGGTTAAATGGGAGAGGCGAGGAAAAGAGAATGCCGTTGCTATCTCTCACGTTGACTCAGAATTTTTGCAGGCACTTTTGAGTGACTTGGATACCCCCGGGGCTATCCGACAAGTCGACAGATTGATGTCCAAATTAGAAACTGTACCTGATGGCTTGAGCGCACTCCAAATTATTGGAATTAACCCGATGCGTGATCATCCAATGGGCGTTCGCATTGATTTCCCGCCAGCGACAATAACGATGTCCGCCAATCTTTCGGTGCGCGTTGGCATTTCTGAAGCTGAGGTGCTGCAGTCCATCATGGACCGCCTCGTCGCCCTCAATTCCAAAAACTTCGCCGAAGCCGACCGCATCCGCAACGAGCTTGCCGAACAGGGCATCGCCCTCATGGACTACAAGGATGAAAACGGCGAGCGCGCGACGAAATGGGAGGTGAAACGATGATGGCAGCAGCCTTGCTGACATCTCCTGTCACTGCCCCTGGCCCAATTGCCCACTCCTCAAACCGGAGTAGCAATCATGCTTGATCACGTTGGAATTCTCGTCGCGGACTGGACCAAGGCCAAGGCCTTTTACGACGCGGCCTTCGCCCCACTGGGCCATACCATGCTGGCCGAAGTGCCCGTTGAGTTTACCGGCGGCGTCAAGGTCGGTGGCTATGGCACGGCCAAGCCCGATTTCTGGCTGACCCAGGCAAATGAAGCCGGCCCCGGCCGCCACTATGCCTTCGCGGCCAAATCCCGCGCCGAGGTTGATGCCTTCTATGCTGCGGCCATGGCCAATGGCGGCCAGGACAATGGCGCCCCCGGCCTGCGCCCGCAATATCACGAGAATTACTATGGTGCCTTTGTCGTCGATCCCGACGGCAACAATGTTGAAGCGGTATGTCATGCCCCAGGGTGAAGCCCATACAGGTGGCTGTCAGTGTGGCGCGGTTCGTTTCCGCGTCACACGGCTCGGCCGTCCCTCCATCTGCCATTGCCGCATGTGCCAAAAGGCATTCGGCGGCTTTTTCGGCCCGCTGGTCACCGCGCATAATGCGGTCTGGACCCGCGGCGAACCGAAATGGTTCCAAAGCTCGAACGCCGCCCGCCGCGCCTTCTGCGGCGATTGCGGCACCCCGCTCGCCTATGAAACCCGCTTCGGCCTCGAACTGGCCATCGGGACGTTTGATGATCCGACCGTCGCCGCGCCGGAAATCCAGGTCAATCTCAACGACCGCCAGCCCTTCTTTTCCGGGCTGAGCGCGCTGCCGGAGCGCCATGAATATAGTGACGAATGGCGCGACTTCATGGCCGGCATCCATTCCAACCAGCACCCCGATCACGACACGGCTGATTGGCCACCAAAGGATAAACCCTGATGAGCGAGAGCTGGTCTGGCGGCTGCCAATGCGGCGCGGTACGCTATCGGTTCACCGAGAAGCCGAAAGGCTCCCACATCTGCCACTGCCGCATGTGCCAAAAGGCCTTCGGCGCTTTCTATGCGCCGCTGGTTGGCGGACCTTTGGACACGTTTGCAGTCACACGGGGCGAAATTGCCCTCTTCCGCTCATCCGATCAGGTGGAGCGTGGTTTCTGCCGCGATTGCGGCACCCCGCTCAGCTTTTCCTATATCGATGGCGACTGGATGAGCGTCTCCATTGGTTCGCTGGATAATCCTGAGGCATTTCCGCCCGAGGACCAGCATGGCGTAGAAAGTCGCCTCAACTGGGCCAATGGCCTCGGCGCGCTTCCCGATGTCGCGCCCACCGAGGAACGGCACCCCGAAACGGCTGCCTTCATCAAGTCCACCAATCATCAGCATCCCGACCACGACACCAATGTCTGGCCAGCCAAGACAAGTGACTGAGTTTCCCGAGTAAGGCCCAAAATGTCCCGCGAAAGACTCTACCTCTTCGATACCACGCTGCGTGATGGCGCCCAGACTGCCGGCGTCGAGTTTTCGCTCGAGGACAAGATCGCCATTACCGGCCTGCTCGAAGAACTGGGCGTGGACTATATCGAGGGCGGCTATCCCGGCGCCAATCCGGTCGACACGGCCTATTTCGAAACCAAGCGCACAAGGCACGCCACCTTCACCGCCTTCGGCATGACCAAGCGGGCAGGGCGCTCTGCTGCCAATGATCCGGGCGTCATGGGCCTCGTCAATTCCGCCGCCGAAGCCACCTGCTTTGTCGCCAAGGCTTCCGACTATCAGGTCAAGCTCGCCCTCGGCTCCACCACCGAAGAACATCTCGAAGGCATCGCCGATACGGTGCGCACCGCCGTGGCCGCCGGCAAGCAGGCGCTGATCGACCTCGAGCATTTCTTCGACGGCTTCAAGGCCAACCCAACGTACGCGCTGGCCTGCGTAAAGATTGCGCTCGAAGCCGGCGCCCGCTGGGTCGTCCTCTGCGACACCAATGGCGGCACCATGCCCGGCGAAATCCGTGACATCGTCGGCGAGGTTCTGAAAGTCGCCCCCGGCGACCATCTCGGCATCCACCCCCATGACGATACCGGCCAGGCCGTCGCCAATGCACTGGCTGCCGTCGAAGCCGGCGTGCGCCAGATCCAGGGCACCCTCAATGGCCTGGGCGAGCGCTGCGGCAATGCCAATCTCGTCACCCTGATTCCCACACTGGTCCTGAAATCCCACTACGCGGATCGATTCGAAACCGGCATTACGCCCGAACGTCTCGAACGCCTGACCCATATTTCCCGCGCCTTCGACGACCGGCTCAATCGCGCCCCGGCGCGGCAGGCGCCCTATGTCGGCGCCTCGGCATTTGCCACCAAGGCGGGCATTCACGCCTCGGCCCTGCTCAAGGATTTTTCCACCTACGAGCATGTCCCGCCCGAAAGCGTGGGCAATGAGCGCTCCATCATGGTCAGCCAGCAGGCCGGCAAATCCAACCTGCTGACGGCGCTCGCCCGCCACAATATCAGGCTCGAAAAGGATGACCCGCGCCTCGAAAAGCTGCTCGCCACCGTCAAGCAGCGCGAAGCCCGGGGCTATTCCTATGACGGCGCCGATGCGTCATTTGCCGTGCTCGCCCGCCGGATTCTGGGCACTTTGCCGGAATATTTCACCGTCGAGCACTACCGCGCCATGGTCGAGCGCCGCCATAATGCGCTGGGCGAGGAAGTCACCGTCACCGAGGCCGTGGTCAAGATCCGCGTTGCCGGCGAATTGCTCATGTCGGTGGCCGAGGGCAATGGCCCGGTCAACGCACTGGACCTGGCCCTGCGCAAGGATCTGGGCATTTATTCTGGGCGGATCGAAGATCTCGAACTGGTCGATTTCAAGGTTCGTATCCTCGACGGAGGCACGGGCGCGGTCACCCGTGTATTGGTTGAAAGTCGCGACAGTAGCGGCGAGCGCTGGGTAACAATCGGTGTTTCGCCCAACATCATTGATGCGTCGTTTGAAGCTCTATATGAATCGATCACTTACAAGCTGTTGAAAACAGAAGTCACAGTCGATTCGACAACAGCGCATGATGCAAACCGGTCGGGGGCAAAGTCCGGCTGATATCACCTCGGGAGGGCAAACTGGCCGAACCTGCTCCAAAACGTCCACTGGCTCTGACGATCGGGGCAGCGGCAGCCACCCTTCTCGTCATTGTCGGCGTGCTCACTGGCCCGTCACTGGTGTCCTGCTTCAATAGCTCTGATGGCATGGGTCTGTGCCTGCGCGACAAGATGGCCGATGCCGGTCTCATCCCCGCCGCAACGCCCACTGCCGTCGCTGAAGCAGATGCCGAGGCCGCGCCCGAACCCGCCGCCGAGCCCGAGGCAGAAGTTGCCGTGGTCGAGGAAGAAGCCGTTGCCGAGCCCGAGCTCGATGTGACCCCGCCGGTTGAAACCGCCGATGCCTCCGATACGCTCATTGCCGCCACTTTCGGCCTGCTGCGCGCCGAGCCCGATGGCTCCGTCGTCATCGCCGGCAGCGGCACGCCCGGCTCCGAGGTCAATGTCTATTCCAATGGCAAGCTCCTGGGCCGCACCCAGGTCGAAACCAGCGGCGATTGGGTTTTCGTGCCCGATGAACCGCTGCCTGTTGGCGGCGTCGAAATCACCCTGGGCGAAGAAGGCAAGACAGGCACGGGCGAGCAGTCCTTCGTCGTCGTGATCGACGAGGACAAGACGAGCCAGCCGCTGGTCGTCGCCAGCGTTCCCGGCAAGGCCAGCGATATTCTCCAGGGCCTCGTCCGCACCCCGGCTCCTGCCCAGCCAGCCATGGCCGCTGCGCCGGAACCTGCACCGGCAGCGCCTGCGACCGCCGCAGCCGAAACGCCGGCTACGCCCGCTGCCACAGCAGCCCAGCCTGACATTCAGGTTGCCGCTGTGCCTGCGGCGTCGGCGACGCCTGCCGATGCACCGGCATCTGCCGCAACTCCTGCTGCGACACAAGAAACAGAGCCAGCGTCCACCCCGACGACCGAACCGGCTGCACCTGAACCTGCCCCAGAGCCCGCCGCTACAGCCGATGCTGCCGCGACACCGGCTCCTGCTGCCCCCACCGAGGCAACGCCGGATGTCGAGGTCGCTGCCGTCCCGGCGCCTGCCGCTGTCCCTGCAGCCCCAACCGCAATTGCTGCCCCGCCAACCATCGACGCCATCGAGGTCGATGGCGAACGCACCTTCTTTGCCGGCGGTGGCCCTGAAGACGGCGTTGTGCGCCTCTATATCGACGATACCTTCATCGCCGATGCCGAAGTCGAAGAGGGCCGCTGGCTGGTCGAGGCCGGTCCGGTGCTTAACAAGCCAAGCCAGCGCGTTCGCATCGATCTGCTTGCCGCCGGTTCTGCCGACGTCACAGCGCGCGCCGAAGTCGACTTCGTCCTCGACATGCCGCTCGACACCGCGCCAGTCGCTGTTGCCGACGCAACCGAAGCCGCGCCCGCCGCCACAGAACCCGCCACTGCGGAACCTGAGCCTGCTGTTGCGCCCGCTGCTCCCGAAGCGCCAGCCGCTCCCGCAGAGCCTGCAGCTGCAACGCCTGCTGCCGAGCCCGCTGAAGCACCGGCCCCAGCAACACCCGAGGCAACGACTGAGCCGGCCCCTGCCGCGCCTGCGCCCACCCCGGCTCCAGAACCCGCGCCGGAACCTGCGCCCGCCGTTCCCACCATGGTTGCCGTCTCAGTCGGCGACCCGGATGCCGAACGCTTCGGCGCCGGCATGGCGATCATCCGCCGTGGCGACAATCTCTGGACCATCGCCCGCCGCGTCTATGGCGAGGGCGTGAAGTACAGCACGATCTATCAGGCCAATACCGGCCAGATCCGCGATCCAAACCGGATCTATCCCGGCCAGGTGTTCCAGCTGCCCGCCGAAAGCCAGTAGTTCGGCACGGTCTGATCAATTGCAGCGGCGCCCTTGGGCGCCGTTGTCATATGGGGATTGACCTTGTGGTAATTCCTCACCATGTACTATCGTAATTCACCGATTGAACGGCTGGCCCCATGCGTGACGACGATATTGCCACCATTATGCGAGCCCTGGGGCATCCCGTCAGGCTCAACATCATGCGCATCCTTGCAAACCAGCAGGGTCAGTGCTGCTGCGCCGACGTGACCGAGTCACTGCCCCTCGCACAGTCGACTGTGTCCCAGCACATCAAGGTCCTGCTCGATGCGGGCCTGATCGAGCGCAAGTCGCACGGCACCCGCAATCGCTACTGCATCCGCCATGAAAAACTGTCCGAACTTGGTTCGGCCTTTGGCGGTCTGCTTCAGGGCCTTGAGCCCAGTCTCACAAAACCGGAATCGGAACTGGCCTGATGACCACCGACAGCCCTGAGGGCAAGCCGTCCGTTAGCGCGGACGAAGGTTCGCTGCTTTCCACAGTTCGCAATCTCTGGGCCTATATGTGGCCCGCCGACCGGCCCGAATTGCGGCTGCGGGTCATTCTGGCCATTGGCGCGCTGCTGCTCAGCAAGGTCGCGACCACGCTCATTCCCTTCGCCTATAAGGGCATTATCGACAGCCTCGATGGCTCAACGCCCGATTCCGCGCTGATCCTGGGCCTGGCCGTTCCCATCGTTCTGGTCATTGCCTATGCGCTGGGCAATGTCATCGATGCCGGCTTCCAGCAATTGCGCGACGTGCTTTTCGCCAGCGTCGGCCAGCACGCCGTGCGCAAGCTCGCGCTCGAAACCTTCCACCATCTCCATCGCCTTTCGCTGCGCTTCCATCTGGCCCGGCGCACGGGCGGGCTCAGCCGCGTTATCGAGCGCGGCACCAAGGGCATCGAAACCATCGTCCGATTCACCATGCTCAACATCGCGCCCACCATTGTGGAATTCGCGATCACGGCGGTGATTTTCGTCTGGATGTTCGGCATCAGCTATCTCGGCGTGCTGGTGCTGATGATCTGGGGCTATCTTTATTTCACCATCAAGGCCTCCAACTGGCGCATCTCCATTCGCCGCGACATGAACGAGAGCGACACCGACGCCAATGGCAAGGCCATCGACAGCCTGCTCAATTATGAGACGGTGAAATACTTCGCCAACGAGAAGATGGAAGCGGCCCGCTACGATCTCTCCATGGCTGGCTATGAACGCTCTGCCATCCGCATCTGGACCTCTCTCGGCTTCCTCAATTTCGGCCAGGCGGTGATTTTCTACGCCGGCTTCCTCGTCATCGGCGTTATGGCCGTGGTCGGCGTCATGAACGGCACGCTGACGCTGGGCGATTTTGTCCTGCTCAACACCTTCCTCATGCAGATCTATCGCCCGCTCAACTTCATCGGCTTCGTCTATCGCGAAATCCGCCAGGGCCTGACCGACATCGAGGACATGTTCCGCCTGCTCGATCAGAACCCGGAAATCACTGACAAGCCCGACGCCACCGCGCTCTCGGTCACCGGTCCGGTCATCCGCTTCGAGGATGTCAGCTTCCACTATGACCCCGATCGCGCCATCCTCAAGGGCGTCAGCTTCGAAGTGCCTGCCGGCAAGACCGTTGCCATTGTGGGGCCTACCGGCGCCGGCAAGTCGACCATTTCGCGCCTGCTGTTCCGCTTCTATGACGTCACTGGCGGCCGCATCACCATTGACGGGCAGGACCTGCGCGATGTGACGCAGGAAAGCCTCCGCTCGGCCATCGGCATGGTCCCGCAGGATACCGTGCTGTTCAACGACACCATCGGCTACAACATCGAATATGGCCGCCCCGGCGCCAGCCCCGAAGCCGTGCGCGAAGCCGCTGAAATGGCCCAGGTCGGCACCTTCATCGCCTCCCTGCCCAAGGCTTACGACACCCCGGTGGGGGAGCGCGGCCTGAAACTCTCAGGCGGCGAAAAGCAGCGCGTTGCCATTGCCCGCACCATCCTCAAGGCACCGTCCATCCTCATTCTCGACGAAGCCACCTCCGCGCTCGATACCAAGACCGAGCGCGACATTCAGGCGGCGCTTGACGAAGTTTCGCGCAATCGCACCACCGTGGTCATCGCCCACCGCTTGTCCACCGTGATCAATGCTGACGAAATCCTCGTCCTGCGCGAAGGCCTGATTGCCGAACGTGGCAATCATGCCGCGCTCCTGGCGCAGGATGGTCTCTACGCCCAGATGTGGAACCGCCAGCGCGAAGCCAGCGAAGCCGCCGAACTTCTCGCCCGCACCCAGGACGACCCCGACGGCTTCGTCAAACGCGGCACTCCGGCAGCCGAATAGGGCAGGGGATCACCCCTGCCATATGGGAAGTGCAAGCATGGCACTGAGTGTCAGCGTGGCGATCATCGCCATGCCGATGCCCCAGAACATTGAGCGCAATTTGTTGATGCCGGTCCAATAGCTCAATGTGAAGCCCACCCGTGCCAGCGAATATGCAATGGCCGCAACACTGACAACGGCGTTGTCTGTGCTCGTCACCAGCAGCAGTGTTGCCGCTGGCACCACCATGCCGGCCGATTCCAGATTGTTTTGCAGTGTTCGTGCTGCCCGTCCGGAAAAGCCTTCGCGGTTAAGGGGCGCTGCCCGGTCTGTGAAAACGAATGCAAGCCCCTTTGAGCCGACGGTATTGAGGTGTTGAACGGCGGCAGACACGAAAATGAGTGTCCCGGCGGTAAGCAGTGCAATTGAAGGGTACATGGATGTGGTTCCGGATGGTCAAAGCCGCACTATTGTGGTTCAATAATGCACCGTCAACGCGCAAAAGTACGCGCCAAATGTGCAAAAATGTTCAGTTATGACACCCGACCTATCGATCATCGTGGCGATTGAAGGCGCTGGGACCTTCACCGGCGCAGCCCGTGTCCTAGACGTTGCCCACACCACCGTTTCGCGAAAGCTCAAGGAGCTTGAGTCCCACTTTGGGGTCCGCCTGGCTGACCGCCGCGATGACGGCGTTGTCTTGACGCCTGAAGGAGAGCGCCTGCTGGAAAGCGCCCGCCGTATCGAGGCAGAGTTCGCGGGTCTTGAACGCGACATAACAGGCCGCGACCATCGGCTCACCGGCCATATCAAACTGACCACAGTGGATGTGCTTGCCTGGCTCTATATGCCTGCTCTGGCGCGCTTCTGTGCGCAGCACAAGCAAATTGACCTCGCCCTGGAGGTTGGCTCCGAGCTGCGCAATTTGTCGCGACGCGAGGCGGAGGTCGCGCTGCGGGCGACCAACAACCCGGACGATCACCTGTTCGGGCGCCAATTGGGAGCGCTCGAATTTTATCCCTATATGCGTGCCGATATCGCTGCCGATCCGCAGACCGTGCCCTGGCTTGAATATGGCAACCGCGATTGTAGCCAGCCAGCGTCGCGCTGGCTGCGGCGGGTTCATCCAAATGTGCGTCCGCAAGTCAGCGTGCCCACGCCCCTGGCCATGTTCCGTGCGGTCCAGGCCGGGTTGGGCATCGGACTGGTGCCGGCTGCATTGGCCGATCAGGCGCATGACCTCGTCCGGCTTTCTGAAGAACCGGCATTTTCCATCGCCATCTGGCTCCTAACGCCGATGGAACTTCGCCAAACCGCCCGCATCAGGGCCTTGTTTGAAGCCCTTGCCTAGTCGCCCAGCGGCCCCGTATGCCCGTGCAGCCAGGTCTCCAGAACCTCCTTGCGGAACGTCCCGGCTTCGAGGTTGGCATAGATGAACTCGATCCACTCCTCCTCGGTCCCAATTGGCTCGACGCCATTGATCTGCAGAAAAATGATCGTTCCCGCGAAGGCAACGCGCTTGTTGCCATCGATAAAGCCATGGTTCATCGCAAGGCTTTCCCACAGCGCTGCAGCCTCTTCGATGACATCGGAGTAGTATCCGGTCTGCGGACGGAGCAGGGCGGACAGGATCAAGCCCTCGTCCCGCACGCCCTTGGCTCCGCCGAAGATGCGGATTTGCTCTTCGTGGATCCAGAGAACGTCGTCGAGCGTCAGATAGGTGCGCTCGGCCATGGCTTACTTCGCCAGCTCTTCGTAAACCTTGCCCCAGCGCTTGACGCTTTCACCATGCAGCTTCTGCACCAGCGGATTAATGCGGGGCGCCGCACTCTCCTTCTGCAAGGCCGCATATTGCTCCGGCGAAATCACCACCGCCACGTCGCGCCCGTTCTTCTGGATACGCACCGGCCCGGCCTGCGCCATTTCCAACACCTGTCCGAACTTGTTCTTGGCATCGGTTGCAGAAATCTCCGCCACGGCGCTCTCCTTTGGCTGAATTAGCTAATTTGGATATTTAGCTATTTTAGCCGAAATAGGCAAGAGCCTTCCGGTGCATTGCTGCTCAGCTAAGGATAAAGCCACCAGCCACTGGTCCCGCGCCCCCGGCTGTGATCAATTCGGCCCAGTCCTGAAAAGCGGGGTTTGTCGGGCGGTGCATTGTGACGATTGAAGACCATAGCGACCACAATACTTCCCCGCGCCGCGCCACGGGCCCCAAGGGCCTGCCCATACTTGGCCATCTGCTTGAAATGAGCCGCGACACGCTCGGCTTCTTCGAGCGCAGCGCCCGCGAATATGGCGACATGACTGCGCTGCAGCTCGCTTCGTTCCCCGCCGTCATTGTCAATAATCCCGATCTCATAGAGCAGGTTCTGGTCAAGCAGAACGAGCATTTCACCAAGAACAAGGTCTTTTGGCGCCAGCTAGAAGCTCTGCTTGGCAATGGCCTCTTCACCGCCGAAGGCGCCGAATGGCAGCGCCAGCGCAAGCTCGCCGCGCCCGCATTTGCGACCATTCCCCTCGCCACCTATGGCCCCCATATGGTCGAGCTCACCCAGCGCATGGTCGACCGCTGGCAGGATGGGCAGGAAATCGACATGCATCGCGAGATGATGGCGCTGGGCCTCCAGATTGCCGCCAAGACGCTGCTCGATGCTGATGTCACCGACGATCTCGAGGCCATGGAGCAGGCCGCATATTGGGTCATAGACGAAGTCGCCGACCGCTTCTCCCGCCCCGTCGTCGTGCCCGATTGGGTGCCGCTGCCCGGCCATCGGCGCTATCTCAAGGGCATCGCCCATCTTGAGCGCATGGTCTATCGGGTCATCGCCGAAAACCGCGCCGGCAAGCACGCCTCGGCCGGCTTTCTGTCACTGCTGATGTCGGCCCGCGACGAGGCCGGCAAGCCGATGACCGACAAGGCCCTGCGCGACCAGATCTGCAATATGCTGCTTGCCGGCTTCGAAACCTCCGCGCTCAGCATGGCCTATGGCTTCCACCTTCTGGGGCAGCATCGCGATATTCAGACCGCCATCGCCGCCGAGGTCGAAGCCGTCGCGCCGGGCCGCCCCGTCACGCCAGATGATCTGCCCAATTTGCCGCTCACCGAACACGCCATCATCGAAACCTTGCGCGTCCTGCCCCCCGGCTGGGCCATTGGGCGCGAAGCCGCGACCGATGTGAGAATCGGCGATTATCATATCGCCAAGGGCACCACGGTTATCCTCAGCCCCTGGATCACCCAGCGCGACCCGCGCTATTTTGAAGATCCGCTCGCCTTCAAGCCCCAGCGTTGGGCCGGCGATTTCCGCCGCAAGCTGCCGCGCTTCGCCTATTTCCCTTTCGGCGGCGGCCCGCGCGTTTGCATTGGCAATCGTTTCGCCATGATGGAGGCCATGCTGCTGCTGGCCACCATTTCGCGCAAGTTTGACGTCGAGCGGCTGATGGATCGCCCCGTCAGCTTTCTGCCTTCGATTACCTTGCGGCCCGTTGGCGGGATTTGGGTAAAACTGCACGCTCGGCAACCGGCGGGCTGACTTCCGACCGGTCCATCTGGTAGGGCCCCGGAAAACGTCGCGCCATGTCGCTGGCAAAGCGGTGCAGCAGCATATTGAAGCTGTTGGGATACGACAGGAACGCGGCGTGGCCTGCGCCCTCGATCAGGTGCGGGTGTCCATCCCAGAGATTGGCATAGGCCAGATGGTCGAGATATTTCACCCGCACAATGGGGTCTTTGTCGCCATTGACCAGCGCCAGCGGCACCGGTGACGTCTCGACCACCCGCCTCTGGTCGGCAATGCCCCCTTTAAGCAGGCTCTTGGTGGTTTCCGGGCGCATCCGCCCGTCAGCACGCAAAATGGCGGCAAAGTGCATTCCGTCAGCGTCAGCGCCATAGCACAGGCTCTGCCAGTGCTCGGCGTCTCGCGTCGTGAACTGCGCCTTGCGGCCCAGCAACATGCCGCTATGCAGGTGAAAGGCCTGCATCGTGGCGATCGTGCCAGGCGCCAGTGGCGGCGCCCCGGTCGCCAATACGCCGGCCAGCCGCTCCGGGAACCGCTCCATCATTTCCATGGCAATATGACCGCCCAGCGACCAGCCGACGATCAGCGCCTTGGGTAGGCGCAGGTAATTCATTACGTCGACTGCCACATTGGTCAGCGCATGTATGGAATAGCTTTCTGCGGGATGCGCGGCATCAGCTGATGCGCCATGCCCCGGCAGGTCAAAGGCAATCAGGCGGAACATGTCCTTGAGCGGGCCAGAAAACTGGTGCTCGAACACTTCCTTGCTGCCGCAAATGCCATGGATGAAAAGGATGGGCAGGCCAGTGCCGCCGCTGTCCCGATACCCGATATCATCGCTGGCCAGATGCATTACTGCGCAGGGCTCAGTCATAAAGACGCTCCATGATGTGGAGCTGAGTATCGGACAAATCCCTCTAGGATGCGTTTCTAGGCGCGGTTAAGATATTGTAGATTTGGGATATTGCATTGGGCTTTTGCTGACGGAGTGGGTTCATGGAAACTGTTTTTGATGTGCTGGTGACCTTGGTCAGCGGCGCCGTGGTGGCGGCCTACGCCTGGTCTGTGCGCAATCATTTCGTGTCCGACGTCATGCCCTCCGGCGCCCGGATTATTGCGCTTGCCGTCATCGCCTCCACCGTCATCATGCTGGCGCTGACCTGGTTCACCACCCAGCCGCTCTGGGCCCAGATTGTCGGCCTCGCCATCCAGCTTTTCAGCGCCTGGATGTTCTACGCGGCCATTCTCGCCTCGCGCCGCGCCCGCTTGCGTTTCGTGTTCGATCCTGAGCATCCCCATTCGCTGGTCGATCAGGGCCCCTACAAAGTCGTGCGGCACCCCTTCTATGTGTCCTATTCCATCTTCTGGTTCGGCTGGGCCGTGGCCACCTGGTCGCCCTTCGCCATCCCCAGCGTCATCATCCTCATCTGGCTCTACATTTCCGCAGCCCGCCTCGAAGAGCGCAATTTCGAAGCATCGCCGCTCTCCTCCGAATACGCCGCATACAAGTCGCGCACCGGCTTTTTTGTCCCCGGGTTGAAGTAGTTGGTCCGGCTGCAGCTTCTGTTGACACAATAAAAAAGGCCCGCAGATGCGGGCCTTTTCAATTTTCGGGGCAGGGTGCCTATTCCGCCGCGTCGCGGCTCACCACGGTCACGCCGTTCTTTTCTTTTTCCTTCAGCCCGGCTTCCTGGCTGACGATATAGCGGCTGGCGCCATCGGCATCATTGGGGATTTCCACCGCCATGCCGTCAAAGCCCGCCGGTGCCGCGGCCGCTGCCGGGCGACGGAATGCGCGGTCGCGCAGCCCACCGAATATATTGCGCAGCCACTGCATCTGCTTCCACATCACGGTCGGCGCAGTGATCATCACCGGCACCATCACCAGCGTCAGGGCCGTCGAGAAGAACAGGCCCGAAACCAGCGCTGCCGACAGATGGATGAACCAAGACCCCGCAAGGCCACCGACCACGATTTCACGGCGGATGAAGTCGAACTCCACATTCGCCCACATCGGGATCACGCCAAGCGCGGTGAGGAAAGCTGTGAGCAACACCGGACGAACGCGCTGTGCGGTCGTCAGCAGCATGGCCTTCACGGCTTCCACGCCCTGATGGCGGTGGTAGTCATTATAGGTGTCGATCAGCACGATGCCGTTCTTCACCACAATGCCCGCTAGCGCCACGATGCCGAGGCCGGTCATGATCGCCGAGAAGCTCATCCCGGTTAGCAACATCCCCAGCAGCACACCGGCAACCGACATGATGACCGTCGAAAGCGTCACCATCACCTGGTAGAAGCTGTTGTACTCGAGCAGCAGGATGAAGAAGATCAGCGCCATGGCCATGCCGAAGGCCTGCCCGATAAAGGCATTGGCATCGCCCATCTGCTCTTCCGCACCGCCGAACTCGACGCTCACGCCCTCAGGGAAATCCTGCTGCGCGATCCAGCTCTGCAGTTCCTGCACCTTGTCGGCGGCATAGACGCCTTCCGGCAGGTTGGTCAGGCCCGCAGCCACAGGCATCGTATAGACCTGGTTGCGGCGCTGGATATTGGCAACCTTGGGCACGGCCTGGCGGCTGATGAAATTGCTCACCGGGATCATGCCCTGCGGCGTTGCGATGCGCATGGAGTCGAGCGCGTCAAACGTGCGCTCCTCCTTGGGCAGGCGCACACGGATGTCGAGTTCATCGCCCGTCGCTGCGTCGCGATAGGTGCCGAGCTTCACGCCGGAGGTCACCAGCTGCACATAGGGCGACAGCTCGCGCACGCCGATGCCGTAATTGCCCGCAGCGGCGCGGTCGATGGTGATCTGCCAGTCGATACCGGGGGAGGGGCGGCCATCTTCGATGTCCACCGCTTCCGGCCAGCTCGCGATATGGTCGCGGATCTGGGTGACCACTGGGACTAGGTCATCGTAATTCGTGCTGTCGACGCGCAGGTTGATATCCTTGCCCGCCGGCGGACCATTTTCCGCCGCCATCACCTGGATATCGAGTCCCGCAAAGCCGGCCACACGCTGGCGGATTTCAGCGAAGATTTCCGTCGCCGGAACGCGATTGTTCCAGTTGATCAGCTGCAGCTGGAAATTGCCGATCGTGTCAGGCGGCGTCGAGCCGAAGGCGCCGGTCGAGCCGAACTGCATGATCACGTCCTGCACGCCCTGCACCTGGATGAGTTCGCTCTCGATCTCGGTGAGCATGTCGCGCACTTCTTCGGGCGAGTAATTGCCCTTGCCGACTACGGCGACCGTGGCGAATTCCGGTTCGGAAGCCGGGAAGGCTTCCGTGCCCGTGGGGTTCATCGCATAGGACACGAAGATAGCGGCGATAATGCCAAAGCCAACCGCCAGCGTCGGCAGCGGCCAATGCAGCAGTTTGTCCATCACCCGCACATAGATGCCTGTCAGCCCGCTGACCTTTTTCACATCAAACTTGTCGGGATACATGACGATGTCGGCCTTGGCCTTCTCCTTCTCGTCCACATGGGTCGAGGCGATGATCGACCCGATCACCGGCATGAAGATCAGGGCCGAGATGAAGGACGCCACCATGACGATGATCACGATCATCGGCAGATAGCTCATGAACTTGCCGATAATGCCCGGCCAGAACAGCAGCGGCACAAAGGCGCCCAGCGTGGTCGCCGTAGCACCCACCACCGGCACAAACATCTTGCGCATGGCCATGATGAAGGCTTCGCGCTTGGGCACGCCTTCCTGCAGTTTGCGCTCGGCATATTCGACGACCACCACGGGGTCGTCCACCAGCACGCCCACCGCGATCACGAGGCCAAACATCACCATCATGTTGATGGTCATGCCCAGCGATTGCGCGACAAGGAACGCCATCATGAAAGAGAGCGGGATCGAGAGCCCGATCATCAGCGCCGGGCGAACGCCCAGCGTGGCCACGCAGGTGATCAGCACCAGCGCCACAGCGGTCAGCACCGCCGCTTCAAGCGAGCGGAAGAGGCTTGTCGTTGTATCCGCCTGGTCGAGGAAGAACGAATAGGAGACGCCCGTAGGCCAGGACTTTGCCGCTTCCTCGGTCGCCGCGCGCACCTTTTGCGAGACGTCGATGATATTGGTGCCCAGCTTCTTGGACACACCCAGGATCATCGCCGGCGATCCGTTCACCTGCGTATATTCCGTGGCGTCGGCCAGTGTGCGGGTGATCGTGGCAACGTCGCCAAAGGTCACGATGGTATTGCCATCGGTCTTGAGCGGCAGGGTGTAAATGTCCTCGGCCGTCGTGATGAGGCCCGGCACTTCGATATTGAACGAACCCTGCCCGGTATTGAGCGTGCCGCCAGCCACAACCATATTGTTGCGCGCCAGCGCGTCAAACAATTGGCTGGCCGTCAGCCCATAGGCTTCCAGCCGCAGCAGGTCGAGCCGGATTTCGAGCTGTTCCTTGCGCGCGCCCGAAAGTTTGGCTTCGCGCACTTCGCCAATGCCTTCCAGCGCATCCTGCAACTGTTCGGCGCGGCGCGTCAGTTCCTTTTCCGGTGCCGATCCATAAACGGCCACCGAGATGATCGGCATTCCGACCAGGTCAATTTCATTGACGGTCGGGTCATTGGCGTCGGTCGGCAGCTTGGCCTTGATCGCATCGACCTTGGCGCGCGTATCCTGCAGCGCCTGGTCCTTGTCGGTATTGATGTCGAATTCGAGGAAAACCGAGGCATGGCCCGTGGTCGAGGTCGAACTGATATTGGACAGGCCCGGCAGGTTGGCGAGCTCTTCCTCAGCCGGCTTGGCCAGCAGGTTTTCCGCGTCGCGGGGCGACACGCCGGACTGGCTGATCGACACATAGAGATAGGGCACGTCGATGGCCGGGAAGCTTTCCTTGGGCATCGACACATAGGCACCCGCGCCCGCAACGAGCACGATGAACATGACCGTCAGGACGACACGCGGCATCCTGAGGATTCTTTCGATGAAATCGAGCATTGGCCTGGTCCCTAGCTGGCAGTCGGTTCAGCAGCAGCCGATGCGGGGTTGGCGTCCACAGCCTGTCCCGCATTCACATTTTCCTGGCCAACGGTGATCACCTGCGAAACCACAGGCAGCCCGGTAACCCACACGCCTTCGCGCGTATCGCTCACAATGGTAATGGCGTGGAAGGCAACCTTGCCGTCCTCCACTGTCCGCACGCCCAGCGTGCCTTCGTCGTTCAGCGTCAGCACCGACTGGGGCAGCAAATGCCCCGGCGCCATGCCGATATTGACAACGGCCTCGGCGGTCACGCCATCGCGGATCGCATAGTCATCGTTCGGCAGCTCGATTTCGGCGGCAAACGAACGCGTCGCATTGTCGGCGACCGAGGAAATATAGGTCACCTTGCCCTCGACATTCTGGCCGGTCACGGTTTTTACCTTGGCCTCAAGGCCGATCTTGGCCAGCCCGATATGGGCTTCCGGCACCATGCCGGTAAAGATCATCGGGTTGAGCTGCACAATGGTCGCGCAGGCGCCGCCGGCATTGAGCATCGAGCCGGCATTGGCCAGCGGGTCCTGCACAAGGCCCGCGACCTTGGCGGTGATTTCCGTCCGCGCCAGCTCGGCCTTGGCGTTTTCGAGACCGGCCTTGGCCTGGGTCAGCGCCACTTCCACCGAATTGGCGGAGTTGACGGCGGCCAGCCCGCGCTGGCGCAGGTCGGCATTGGTATCATAAGCCTGCTGCGCCTGGGCAAGAGCGGCTTCGGCCTGTGTGACGGCGGCGGCGCGGGTGCCCTGGTCCAGCGTGCAAAGCGGATCGCCGATTTCGACGCGCTGTCCCTTGGTCACATGCACCACATCCACCGCGCCTGCAGTTTCTGCGGCGGCGGTGACGATGGCCTTGGCCTTGGTGCGGCCGCGCAGCGGCACTTCGATGGGCATGGCCTGTGCGGTGAACATCTGCGTGCGCACGCTCTGCAGCGGTGCATCGGCGCCCGTCGTTTCTTCATTGCGCTGAGCAATGGTCAGATGCGGGTCGACCGCCGGATGCGGATGCTCGGCCAGCACGCCTGCATTGCCCAGCGTTGTTGCCAGAGGACCGTGTTCCTGTCCCTCGATCACCGAAACGATCGGCTTTTCGCCATTGCCCGGGCCTTGCCCGCCAATCACCAGCGTGCCGGTCGCCAGCCATGCGCCAGCCAGCAGAAGGATAGTAAACGCCAGCCCGTACGAAAACCATGCACGCATCAATATTGCCCCTTACTCCGCCGCGTCTTTACGCGACTCGGCTTTCGCCAACCCAATTAGTTCGTGCATATGGGCGCGCAGATACTGCTCTGCAACCTCAAGCACTGCCTTACCGTAATTAATCGTCCAGATATCGGTCGGTCCGCAGGATTTATCCTCTGCAAACTCCTCAAGCTGCTTCCGCCCGGATGCGGTGCGCTCCAGAAATTCATTGACCCGCGCCTCGACCAGGTCCTGCGGCAGGATATGCGCAAAGCGCGCCAGCAACAGGAAGGGGCTACGGAACACGTCTTCGCCCAGCGGCCCGCTCAGTTCGTCGGCAAACACGCGACGCCCGAGCTCGGTAATGGAATAGACCTTGCGCGCGGGCTTGCCGTCCTGCTGTTCGGCGCGGCTGGTCACCAGCTTTTCGTCTTCGAGCTTGGCCAGCGCCGGATAAATCGAGCCATAGCTGGCTTCGACGAAATAGGAGCATTCGCCTTCGGCGCACATGCGCCGGATGTCATAGCCCGTGGCTTCGCCGTTATAGAGAACGGACAGACACAGCGTTCTGACATTCATGGGGCAAAGCTCCGCAAGCATATAACAGGCCGATATATGTCGGGCGTATATATGCCTGGCCGTATTTGATCAAGCTCGACCCTACTATAGGTCCCGCAGATCAGTTAACCGCTGGTTGCATGGCCGCTAGGCTATTGAGCCAGCAATTGCTGCATTTCCCCGGCGGCCCGCTGCGCCAGTTCAAGGCTCGCGGCGGCAACGAAATAGGGGTTCAGGAACTTCAGGTCCCCCTTGCCATAGCGCAATGGTGCACCATCCAGCGTCACCACGGCCCCGCCTGCTGCTTCAAGCACAGCCTGGCCCGCGGCGGTATCCCATTCGCAAGTCGGCGTAAATCGCGGGTAAAGCTGCGCATCGCCCCGCGCCAGCAGGCAGAACTTCAGCGACGAGCCGACGGAGACATCGCTTTCTACGTCCAGCGTCCGGCAAAGCTGCTCCAGCGCGGCATGGCCATGCGACCGGCTGGCCACAATCCGCAGCTTTTCCATCCACCCGACAGTGATGGCGCGTCGATCAGTCACAGCGCCACCGACCACCATTCCCGTCCAGGCGCCGGTGCTGTCGCCGGCAAAGATTTCGCCCGTGGCCGGCGCCAGCACCACGCCCATCACCGGGCGCCCATGCTCCACCAGCCCGATATTGACCGTGAACTCGCCATTGCGCTTGATGAATTCCTTGGTCCCGTCCAGCGGGTCGACAACGAAATAGCACTCGCCCAAAACCGGGATAATCCCCGCCGCCACGCTTTCCTCGCCCAATACCGGAATGCCGGTCGGGCGCAGCATGTCGATGATCACCTTTTCCGCCGCCGCATCGGCTTCCGTCACCGGTGACCCGTCGCTTTTGGAAACGGCATGGATCGTCCGTCCATAAACCTCCATGATCACCGCGGCAGCTGCAATAGCAGCCTCAACCGAAATCGTGGTGAGGGCAGGGGCTTCCACTTCAGCGGCCAAAACCGTCACTTGCCACCGCCAATGGTCACATCCAGCCCCAGGTCGAGCGGCTTGGCGCCCATGGTGATCTGGCTGGTGGAAATATAGTCGACGCCCGTTTCGGCAATCGAGCGCACCCGGTCCAGCTTCACCCCGCCTGATGCCTCGAGCTTCGCCCGCCCGGCATTGATCGCCACGGCCTGCTTCAGCGTCTCATTGTCCATATTGTCGAGCAGCACCACGCGGGCACCTGCCGCCAGCGCTTCTTCCAGCTCGGCCAAAGTGGTGACTTCGATTTCGATGGCCACCAGATGCCCGGCAAATGCCTCCGCCGCCCGATAGGCCGCACCCACGCCGCCCGCCACCGCGATATGATTGTCCTTGATCAGGATCGCGTCATCGAGCGCATAGCGATGGTTCGAGCCACCCCCGCAGCGCACCGCGAATTTCTCGAAAGCCCGCAGCCCGGGCGTCGTCTTGCGCGTATCGCAGATGCGCGCATTGGTGCCCGCCACCGCATCGGCATAGGTCCGCGTCAGCGTCGCGATCCCGCTCAGATGATTGAGAAAGTTGAGCGCTACGCGCTCGCCCGACATCAGCAGCCGAGCCGGCCCGCGCACCAGCGCCACGACACCACCGGCCTCAACGCGGTTGCCATCCGCAAGCTTCGGCTCAAACGATACCCCGTCTCCTACAAGCCGAAACGCCGCCGCCGCCAGCTCCAGCCCGGCAATCACCCCGGCTTCACGGGCCGAAAGTTCCGCCTCGGCCCATGCATCCGGCGCCAGCGTCGCCTGGCTTGTCAGGTCTCCCGCCAGCCCCAGATCTTCCTCCAGCGCCGCCGAAACGGCGCGCTCGACAAGCAGGCGCGGCAATTGAGCGGGCAGGGCGGTCATGGGCGGCACACCGGTTCAAAAAAGCTGCCGGTGCTTTACGCCGCGCGCCGCCCCGAAGCAACCGCTGGCAAATTACCCAACCCAAGCTTTTGGATTACCCACGCCGATGGCTCCTGCCCTCCCTCCCCCTTGAGGGGAGGGTAGCGACGCTAGGCCCGTAAGGGCCTTAGCACAGATGGGGTGGGGTAGTCTCGTGATCCAACGATTGCCCCCCACCCTCATTCCCTCCCCTCAAGGGGGAGGGAGGCGACGCCTCGAGAAATCCATGATGCGGCAAGGCCCTAAACCTAGCGCAGCAGGCTCTGCCCGCCATCAATCCATACCGGCGAGCCGGTTACATGCCGCGCGCCATCCGAGCAGAGGAACAGGATCACGTCGGCAACGTCCTTCGCCTTGCCCTTGGCCCCGCCGGTCAGCGGAATATCGCCCTCGGGAAAGATCGCGGGGATTTCCGTCTCGTGCTTGTCCCGGTGCTCGGTATTCTCGGAAATCTCGCTCTCGACCCCGCCGGGGCAAACCGCATTGATCCGGATGCGGTGCCGCGCCAGTTCCAGCGACAATTGCTGCACCAGCGCCAATTGCCCTGCCTTGGTCACCGAATAAGCGCTGGCCCCCGGCGTGGTGAATGTGCGCGTGCCATTGATCGAGGAAACCACCACAATCGAGCCGCCGCGCGCTTCCATATGCGGCACGGCATGGTGGATGGTGAGATAGGTGCCGCGCAGATTAATGGCGATGGTCTTGTCCCATTCCTCGGGCGTTAGCTTCTTGATGGGTGCCCAAACCCCGTTGATCCCGGCATTGGCCACCACGATGTCGAGCTGCCCGAAGCGCGCGATGATATCGTCCATCAGCGCCTTCATGCCCGCGTCATCGGTCACGTCACCCGTCACCGCGTGCGCCACGCCACCGGCTTTCGTGATTTCCGCTGCCGTCGCCTCAACCTCTTTGGCCGTGCGGCTCATCACCACGACCTTGGCGCCGGCCTCTGCCAGCGCCAGCGCCGTCGCCTTGCCAATGCCCGAACCGCCGCCGGTCACCAGCGCCACCTTGCCTTCAAAATCAGTCATGCCGTTCTCCATCTCTTCTGGGGCAACGCAAGAAAGCGGCAAAGGTTGTCAGCGCACCCCGTGGTCGGCCTCGATGATCGCGTGCGTCAGGCTCCCTGTCGCCGGATAAAGCGGAATGAGGCACGCCTGCAGTGCGTGATAAATATCGGGCTTGCCGGTAAACAGCCGCGAAGCCGGCGTCAGGTCCTCGCGCAATTCGCTGAGCCATCCGCCGCGCTCATGGTCGATCACATGATTTTCGACATGATCCCAGAGCCTGCGATACCAGATCTGGAAATAGGGATCAGGATCATAGGCCGAGATGTACGCCGCAGCGCCAATAGCCTCGGCTGCCGTCCACCACATCTTTTCGCGCATGATGGGCTTGTTGTCCCAGTCCAGCGTGTAGAAGAAGCCGCCATGCACCTTGTCCCAGCCCAGCTCGATGGATTGGCGGAACAGGTTCCGCGCCGCATCGGTCATCCAGCCATGCTGCTTCCCGCTCAGCACAAACAGCTGATACAGCAGCCGCGCCCATTCCAGCCAATGCCCCGGCGTCGTGCCCGATGGGCGGAACATTTCAGATCCCACATAGTCCTTGTCGAGCACCCAGTTCTCGTCGAAATGCTCGGCCACCCGATGCCCGAGCGGCACAGCATTCTTGGCAATGATCAGTTGCGCGATCCGCTCGGCCTTGCGCAGATAGGCCTCATTGCCCGTCGCCTCATAGGCCGCCATCAGCGCTTCGGTCAGGTGCATGTTCGAATTCTGGCCGCGATAATTGGCCACCGGCGACCAGTCATTGCCGAACTCTTCGCGCACCGCGCCGACCTTGTCGTCCCAGAACCGCGCTTCGATCACCGCCGTCGCATCGGCAATCATCTGATCGGCGAGGGGATGCCCCACCAGCTTTGCGCTCGAACCGGCCAGCAGCACAAAGGCATGGCCATAGGCCTGCTTGCTGCCATCGACATGCCCGTCATCATTCAGCGACCATACATAGCCGCCGTGGCGCTGGTCCCGATGCTTCTCCCAGAGATAGCGCATCCCGTGGTCGATGATCTCGTCCGATCCCGGCCGCCCGATCAGGCTGCCAATCACAGCGCAATGGATCATGCGCGTCGTCACATGGATTTGCCGCGTGGCATTGTCCGGCGACAGCGGCTTGCCCTCGTCGTCCAGCTCGAAAAACCCGCCCTTGGGATTGATCGAGGCGGCCTCGAAAAAATCATAGAGATTATTGGCCTGCCGCATCAGATATTGGCGGTGAAACGGCCGTTTCTGCCATGGGCTGGAATTGGTCTTGGGCAGCGAAAATGCAGCGTCGGTCATGGGGGCTCCTCGTCACCGCTTTTTAGCGAGAAGCCGCTCCGCTGGCAATTTCCGGGAAGCAAAATCACCCCGCGAATACCAGGCCTCCACCCGCGCCACTTCCTCGGCCGATCCCAACACCACCGGCACGCGCTGGTGAATGTCGGTGGGCTCCACATCCAGAATATCCTGCCGCCCCGTCGTCGAGCGCCCACCCGCGCCTGCCATCAGCCAGGCCATCGGATTGGCCTCATAAAGCAGCCGCAGCCGTCCGCCCTTGCTCACGGTCTCGCTGTCGAGCGGATACAAAAACACCCCGCCACGCATCAGGATGCGGTGAATGTCCGCCACCATCGACCCCACCCAGCGCATATTGTAGCGCTTGCCCAGCGGGCCGCTTTCCCCCGCCACGCTCTCGCGCACATAGCCCTTAGTCGCCTCGTCCCAAAAACGTTCCCGCGCCGTATTGATGGCAAATTCGCCACTCGCTTCCGGCACCTTCGCCGCCGCCAAAGTCAGCACCCATTGTCCTGTGCCATCGAGCGTAAACACGCTAGTCGCGCCCGCAATGCGCAGCACCAGGCTCGTCGCCGGCCCGTAAGCGACATATCCCGCCGCCAATTGCGCCCGCCCATTCTGCAAGGGCCCGCCCGCCGCCGGCAAAATCGAAAAAATCGTGCCGACGGTTACGTTTACGTCGAGATTTGAAGATCCATCCAGCGGGTCAGTGGCCACAATCACCGTGCCCTGACTCGACATTTCAACAGCCTCATCCAGTTCTTCCGAAACCAGAATCGATACTGCCGGATTGCCGCGTAAGTGATTCAAAACAATGTCGTTTGAGATAACGTCGAGCGCCTTCTGCGCCTCGCCCTGCACATTGGTCGCGCCGGCCAGCCCGGTCTGCCCCTCAATCGACGCCAGCCGCAGCACCGCGCCGATTTCCACCCCCGCCGCGGCCATCGCTTCGATCACACTGGCCAGCTTTGCGTCACTGGTTTCGGCGGCAAGCCATTGGGTCAAATTGGTCATCGGGCGCTCCTTCTCGAAGCCTCCCACTGACCTCACTCAGCCCTGCCATACAAGGCCGACTTTCGCATCATGAACGCCGTCCAGGAACCATCGCCCATGCCCTCCCTCCCCCTTGAGGGGAGGGTCGGGGAGGGGGTCGCCTGTTGGCACCCAACTCTCACCCCTCCTGCGCCAGGTCGGCCAGCAACCCCGCTGCCACGCTCAGCCGCGACACGGTCAGCGTCCCCTGCGTCAATTCCCCCACCGCCTGCGCCGTGCGGGTGATCCCTTCGGCGTGCTTGCCCTGCCACGCCGCCAGCCGTTCGCTCGCCGCGCCGTCACCCGCCGCCAGCACATCGGCCGCGATATCGCGCAGCGCCCGCATCATATTGGCCAGCGCCCGGTCCAGCGCCATGCGCTCGAACCGGTCACCCAGCACAATGGCCCGCCCTTCCTCGATCACCCGGAACAGGTCGAACAATCCCGCCACGCCGAAATACGCCGCCGCGCCCACCGGCACCTCGACGTCCGCGCGCTCGCTCACCAGCACGATATCGCTGCCATGCCCGATCACCGGCAATTCCCCGATCCGCCGCGCCAACCCTTCCGGCACGCCATGCTTGATCAACCCGTCGCTGCGCACCGACAAGGCCTTGGCCTGCGCGTCCGGCAATAGCCCATCCGCCATCTCGCGCAGCGCCGCGACGCCCGCCGCGTGCCGCGCCACCAGCCCCGAGAGCCCGGCCCGCACATCGGCATTACGCAGGAACCACAGCGTCTCCTGCCGCAGCAGCGCCCCTACCTGCGCATAAAGCGCCATCTGCACCCCGCCCGTCACCTTGCCGTCCAGCGCATCGATCTCCGCATTGATCGCGGTCAGCCCATAGGCGTCCCGCGTCGCCGCATAAGCCAGCGCCACCTCGCCCGCCGTCGCGCTCGTCGCCGCCGTCAGCTCCGCCACAAAAGCCGGCCCGCCGCGATTGATCATCGCATTGGCCAGCACTGTCGCGATCACCTCGCGCTTCAGCCGATGCCCTTCCACTGCCTGCGGATAGGTCCGTTGCAGCGTTTCGGGGAAATAGCGGAACAATTCGCCCGCGAGATACGCGTCATCCATCGATGATCCGGCCAGCAGATCGTCAAACAGCGTCAGCTTGGCATAGGCGAGGATCACCGCCAGTTCCGGCCGCGTCAGTCCCTTGCCCTCGCTGGCCCGCGCATCAAGCGCGCTGTCGCTGGGCAAAAACTCCACCGCCCGGTCCAGCAGGCCGCGCTGTTCCAGCCCCTCGATCAGCATCCGGTGCCCCGGCAGTTCTGCCACGCCCGCCAGCTCAGCCAGCGAAATCGTCAGCGATTGCAGATAATTGTTGCGCAGGCACAGCGCCGCCACCTCCTCGGTCATGCTGGCGAGAAATGCCTTGCGCGCCGGCCCGTCCAGCTGCCCCGATGCCACCAATGGCGCCAGCGCGATCTTGATATTGACCTCGAGATCGCTCGAATTCACGCCCGCCGAATTGTCGATGGCGTCAGTGTTGATGCGCCCGCCCTTCTGCGCATAGGCAATGCGCCCGCGCTGCGTCATGCCCAGGTTCGCGCCTTCGCCGATCACCCTGGCGCGCACGTCCCCCGCCACCACGCGGATACCGTCATTGGCCCGGTCACCCACCGATGCATCGTCCTCTTCCGCCGCCTTCACATAGGTGCCGATGCCGCCAAACCACAGCAGGTCCACCGGCGCGCCGAGGATCGCGTGCATGATCTGCGCCGGCGTCGCGCTCTCACCCGTGAGGCCCAGCAGCTTGCGCATCGCCTCGCTCAGCGGCACCGATTTCAGCGATCGCGAAAACACGCCCCCGCCCGCTGAAATCAGCTCCTTGTCATAGTCCTGCCAGCTCGACCGGGGCAGTGCGAAGAGCCGCTCCCGCTCGGCAAAGCTCGCCGCGGCGTCCGGCTCGGGGTCGATGAAAATATCCCTGTGGTCAAAAGCCGCCACCAGCCGGATTTGCCGGCTGAGCAACATGCCATTGCCGAACACGTCCCCGCTCATGTCGCCCACGCCCGCCACCGTGAAGGGCTCGGCCTGAATATCGCGGTCCATTTCCCGGAAATGGCGCTTTACTGCTTCCCATGCGCCGCGCGCCGTAATGCCCATTTCCTTGTGGTCATATCCGGCCGATCCGCCCGAGGCGAATGCGTCGCCCAGCCAATAGCCGCGCCCCGTGGCAATGGCATTGGCCGTGTCCGAAAAGCTCGCCGTGCCCTTGTCTGCGGCAACCACAAGATAGGGATCGTCCCCGTCGCGCCGCACCATCTGCTTGGGCGGCACGACCGCGCCGTCCACCAGATTATCAGTGACATCGAGCAGCGCCCCGACGAAGATTTTATAGCTCTCCGTGCCTTCGGCCATGAAGGCGTCCCGCGCCATCCCGGCCACCAGCCGCTTGGGCACGAACCCGCCCTTGGCCCCGACGGGCACGATCACCGCATTCTTCACCTGCTGTGCCTTCACCAGCCCCAGCACTTCAGTGCGGAAATCCTCCGGCCGGTCCGACCAGCGCAATCCACCACGCGCAATGGCGCCAAAACGCAGATGCACGCCCTCGACGCGAGGCGAATAAACCGAAATTTCGCGATAGGGCCGGGGCTCCACCATCCCGTCCACCTTGCCGCTATTGAACTTGATCGCCAGCGCTGGCCGCCGCTCTCCCGCCTCGTCGCGCTGGAACGCATTGGTCCGCACCGAGGCTTCGATCAGGTTCTGGAAGCGCCGCACGATTGTGTCTTCATCGAGCGATGAAATCGTCTCCAGCTGCGCCGCAATCGCCTCCCGCGCCGCCTTCGCGTCTGCGTCCCGATTGCCCTTGGCCGGGTCATGCAGCGCCTCAAACAGCGCCACAAGCCCGCGCGCCGCCTGCGCCTGCGTCACCATCACCTGGGCGATATAGCGCTGCGAATGGCTCGTCCCCACCTGCCGCAGATAGCGCGACAACGCCCGCAGCAGCGCCGCTTCCGTCCAGTGCAATCCCGCCTGCGTCACCAGCGCATTGAGCTGGTCGCTCTCGGCTTGCCCGGTCCAAACGGCCAGCAGCCCCTCTTCGATGGCCGCGCCCCGCGCCGCCACGTCGAGTGCTGCCCCGCTCGCGGTGTCGAGCACCATGTCATGCAGATACCGCACCTCGCCGTCGCGCGGCGTCAGCGTATAGGTGCGCTCGTCGATCACCCGAAAGCCGAAATGCTCCAGCATGGGCACACGGTCGCTGAGCGCAATGGCGCTGCCCGCGTGATAGAATTTCAGCCCCAGCGCCCCGTCCGCGCCCTCTCTTTCGCGCAGCCGGATGGAAATGCCGCCCTCGGTCAGCGCCTTGAATTCGGCGATATCGTCCAGCGCCACCGCAACGGTGTTGCGCGATTGGTACGCCGCCGAAAATGCCCCGCGATAGTCGCTGATCGCTGCCGGGTCCGGTGCCGCCGCTGCCAGCATGTCGGAAAAATCCTGCGTCAGCGCTTCGACGCCGCGCTCCAGCACAGCCCGTTCCGGCGTCGGCGTCTTCCCGCCATTGCGCCCGATGATCACATGCAGGCGAACCAGCTCTCCCTCGGGGAAATGCGGGTAATATGCCGAAACGCGCCCGTCATATTGCTCGGCCAGATAGCGCGTGATCCGCGCCCGCACGTCGCCGTCATAGCGGTCGCGCGGCACATAAACGAGGATCGAAACGAAATTGTCGAACCGGTCGATGCGCGGCAGCACGCGCACGCGTGGCCGGTCATAAAGCCCGGCAATCGCCTCGGCAAATTCGGCCAGTTGCGCCACATCGATCTGGAACAGCTCATCGCGCGGATAGGTGTCGAGCGCCCCCAGCAGGGTTCGCCCGGCATGGCCCAGCGGCTCCACTCCCGATTGCCGCATCACCTCGCCGATCTTGCGTCGAATAATCGGCACCTCCGTATGCGGCGTCGCCAGCGCCTGCGCCGTCATCAGCCCTACCAGCCGCAATTCGCCGCTGGCCGTCCCATCGGGGCCAAAGAGCTTTATGCCCACATAGTCCATATGCACCCGCCGGTGCACGCGGGAGCGCAGATTGGCCTTGGTCACCAGCAGCGGTTCAGGCCCAGCGAAAAACGCCGCCAGTTGCGGCGTGCTTTCCACAAATTCCGGCCCGCTTCGCAACACCTTGAGGTCCGGGTCGCTCAAAATGCCGAGCCCCGTTTCCGGCATCGGCACCAGCGCCGCGCCTTCCAGCCGATATTCCCGCGTCCCCAGCAGCGTAAAATTGTGCTCGGTCAGCCATTCGAGAAACCGGATCGCCTCGTCGCGCTGGGGCGATCGCATCTGGTCCAGTGCTGCCGTCGCCCGGCGCACCTGTTCCAGCATCGGCTGCCAGTCGGCCACGGCCCGGTTCACATCGGTCAGCGTCGCTTCGATTTCGTCGATCAGCGCATCGGTCTCGGCCACCGGGTCGCTATGAATATGCAACACGCTCACGGCCGCGCCGCCACTTTCAGGCCGGATCACCGGGTGGGCAAAGAGGCGCACCACGCCGCCCATGGCGCGCAAGGCGGCCAGAGTGCTGTCGACGATGAAGGGCATGTCGGGGGAAATGATATCGAGCACCAGCGGATCGCCCGGTCCCTGTGGCGGCGTGGCGACAATGCGCGTTGTCCCGGCCACGCTGCCCTTGAGGCGGTCATGGCTCCGGCGCAGCGCCACCAGCAGTTTGCCCAGATCCTGCCGTGCCAGATCATCCGGGTCAGTGGCCCCGATGGCTGCCGTCAGGAACTTTGCCAGCGCGGCGTCCTCGCCCGCCATAGCATAGGCCTGTTCCAGAATTTGCGCCGTCCGTGCGTCCACCATTGTCTCGCTCCCGTGCCGTCTGCGGGGGAGTGTAGGGCGCTCCGGCGAGTCTGTCTCCCCGCCCGTCCGCCGCCCCTTGTCCCTTTCAGAAAGGGCAAGGCTTTCCCTCCGCCATCATCCACACAGCAAAGTGTTTCCCGGCGTATCGCTCGGCAAAGCGTTTATAACTTGTTAAAGTCTATTAATCTGGTAGGGTATGGGTCGAAATGTTCCGGAGAGCTTTCATGGCCAAGGCCAGACAAGTCATGTCCTACGCGGCTCTTGCAGCCGCCCTCATCGTCGGCTTCGCCGTCACGACGCATTCCGTCATTTTCTTCTAGTTTTTGCGCTAGACCCGCACGCCGGAACTGCCAGGTTGTGTCGACATTCAGCTCAGGCAGTGCCGAAAATGTCGGTTTTTGAGAACCGGAGCGCAGCGTACGTTTGGGTACGTGAGCACCGGAAGCCCAGAAAACCGGCATTTGCAGGCCTGGATCAGCTGAATGGCGATATAACCTAGTGAACCTGCACTGGCGTCACGGGCCTACCCGGTCCGGCCTCTGCCTTTGGCCCGGCCCAAAACACCACATAAAGCAGTTCGACCCCGTCGCCATCGGTGATCTCTATGGAGCGCGGCGCTTTCATGTCACCGCCCTGGCCGGCCACGCGGTCGACAATGGCCTTGCCCATCTCCGCCGCATTGCGCTCGGCTGCTTCCAGGTCAGGATGCTCGCTTCCCTCAGGGTCGCGAACGAGCGCTTCTTCAGTGCGATAGTGGAAATAATAGCGGGGCACACACGCCTCCCGGTCCGGGCGTAATAACCTTGGCCGGACCAGCCTGAATCGGAAAGAGGCTTTTAGTGTGGCACTCCACGCCCGGTCAGTCGAGCCCGCCGACGCCATGATAGCCGCGCCGGTGCCAGAGCAGGGGGCAACGCTCCGCATTGGTTTCGGCTTCCACGATGGCGCCGATATAAAGCACATGCGTGCCCGTCTCCATCGCCCCGATCACTTCGCAATCCAGCACCGTCACCGCGCCCGCCAGCATCGGCTGCCCTGATGGCCATTGCGACCATTGCCCCACGCCAAACCGCTCCGGCGGCGGCAACTTCCCTGCAAATGCATCCGCCACGTCACTCTGGTTCTCGGCCAGCATGGCCAGCGAAAACCCGCCCGTCCGCGCCACGATATCGGCCAGCCGGCTGACAATATCGACCGAGATAACAATGGTCGGTGGGTTGATCGACAGCGACATCACCGAGGTCGCAGTCCGGCCCACACGCTCGTCGCCCCGCCGCGCCGTCACTACATGCACGCTCGACGCCAGCCCGGTCATGGCAGCGCGGAATTCGGCCTCGTTCACCGGCGGTCTGCGGCTCGGGCGCAGTGCCAGCGTGTCGGGCATGTCGAATTCGGCAATATTCATAATGGTTTCGCTCGGTGGTCCGAAGCCCGTCCGTCTGTGGACGAGGCAGTATAGCATAGCCAGTGGCGGACAGGATGTTCCGGCACGCCATGGCTATCGCTTGCTATATGGACCCATCAAGGGTAATTTCCAAGCCACATCTTTGAAAAGTCCACCACCCCATCCAATGTCCACCTCCACCATGGAAATCGCGGCCTGGTCGCCCCGTTCCTCTGCCGAGCGCATCCTCATGGCGCTCAAGATGCAGGGCGCGCTGTCCTGCGCGGCCTTGGGTGAACAGCTTGGCACCACGGGCGAGGCCGCGCGCCAGCAATTGCTTCGCCTCGCCGAAGAAGGTCTGGTGACCGCCTGCGCCGCCGCCTCCCGCGTTGGCCGCCCCACCCAGCTCTGGAGCCTCACCGAAGCCGCGCAATCGCGCTTCCCCGATACCCACGCCGCGCTCACCGTGCAGATGCTCGAACTCGTCCGCACCACGCTGGGCGAAGCCGCGCTCGACACCATTATATCCGCCCGCGAAACCGAAACCCGCGCCGCCTACGAAGCCGCCATCGCCCCCGCGCCGGATCTCCGCGCCCGCGTCGCGGCCCTTGCGGATCTGCGCAGCCGCGAAGGCTATATGGCCGCCTGGACCGAACAGCCCGATGGCACGCTGCTGCTGGTCGAAAATCACTGCCCCATCTGCGCCGCCGCCACCGCCTGCCAGGGCTTTTGCCGCGCCGAACTCGACATTTTCCGCGCCGTCCTCGGCCCCGATGCTGAGGTCGAGCGCCACGATCACATCGTCAGCGGCGGCCGCCGTTGTTCCTACATCATCAAGGCAATCGCCGATGTCCCCGTCTGATCGCCCGCCCGTCGGCACACGCCTCACCCGCATCGGCTGGGAAACGCCCGAAGGCCTCGACGAGGCCCTGATCCGCCGCGTCGTCGACACCTTCTACGCCCGCGCCCGCCGCGACGATGTCATTGGCCCGGTGTTCAATCGCGTCATCCCTGAGGCCGATTGGCCGGCCCACCTCGCCACCATTGCCGATTTCTGGAGCTCCATGCTCCTCGGCACCGGCCGCTATAATGGCCGCCCCATGCCAAAGCACATGGCCATCCCCGAGCTCGGCGAAGCCCATTTCATGCGCTGGCTGCGCCTCTTCAACGAAACCGTCACCGAGCTCTGCCCGCCCGATATCGCCGCCATCTTCATCGAGCGCTCCGAGCGCATCGGCAATTCTTTCCGCATGAACATCGCCATGCGGCGCGGCGAGGATATCTCCACCATGGGCCCGCTCAAGCGCGAAACCCCGCCCGTCTGGAAGCCCGAATAGGCCGCAAACGATTGAGGCGCGCCGGTCCCCCGGTACGCCCCGTTTCATTCGTCATCGCGCTCCGATCAGAGCTTCACCCGCACCATCTGGTACGAATAGGGCGGCAGGCTGACACTCAGCTTGCCATCTGCCAGCTTCGCCCCTGTCCCCTTGCGCGGCGCTACTTCATCCTGCTTCATGGCCGTATTGACCGCTTTGAGGTCGGGATGGGTCATCACCTGGTGGTCGACAATCTCCCCGCCCGCAAAACCCTGCAGGCTCGCTTCCGCCTCAATGCTTTCGCTCGGGTGCCGGTTCACGAGGAAGAAGGTCAGCATACCCTCATCCTCATTATGCACGCCCGAAACGTCCACATAGGCCGTGTCGGCGGCGTCCGGGCTTTCATAGCCGGGCGACTTGGTTAGCAATTGCAGCGCCGTGCCGCGGCCATAAACCGAGGCGAAATAGTAGGGATAGTAGATCGTCTGCGCCCAGGCCGGCCCGCCCTTTTCCGTCATGATCGGCGCGATCACATTCACCAGCTGCGCGATACAGGCGATCTTCACCACATCGGAGCGGCGGATGAAGGTGTTGAGGATCAGCCCCACCATCAGCACGTCTTCGAAATTGTAGATGTCCTCGAGCAGCCCCGGCGCGTGCGGCCAGCCGCTGCCACCGTCGAGAATTTCGCGATCCTTCTTGTTGGAATGGTACCAGACATTCCATTCGTCAAAGGAGATATAGACGTCCTTCTTCGAGCGTTTCTTGGCCTTCACCTGCTTGATGGTCGACGCCACCGTCTCGATATAGCGGTCCAGTTTTTCGGCCGTCGCCAGATAGTTGGGCGTATTGTCCTCGCGATTGGCGAAGTACATGTGCAGGCTGATATGGTCGACATGCTCATAGGTATGCTCGAGCACCACGCGCTCCCAGTCGGGGAAGGTGGGCATTCCCGAATGCGACGACCCGCAAACGATCAGCTCCAGCGATTTGTCGAACATGCGCATGGCCCGCGCCGTATTGGCGGCCAGCTTGCCATATTCATCGGCATCCTTGTGGCCGACCTGCCAGGGCCCGTCCATCTCGTTGCCAAGGCACCACATTTTGACATTCCACGGCTCCTTGCGCCCGTTCTTGATGCGCAGATCGCTCCAGTAGGAGCCGCCGGGATGGTTCACATATTCGAGGAAATTGCGCGCATCATCGACGCCGCGCGAACCCAGGTTCACCGCCAGCATCATTTCCGTGCCCACCGTCGCGCACCAGTCGGCAAATTCGTGGATGCCGACCTTGTTGCTTTCTGATGTGTGCCAGGCGAGATCCAGCCTCGTAGGGCGCTGGTCCTGCGGCCCGATCCCGTCTTCCCAATTATAGGCCGAGACGAAATTGCCGCCGGGATAGCGCACCACGGGAATGTTCAGGTCGCGCACCAGCTTGGCGACGTCCCCGCGCATCCCGTTCTTGTCGGCGCTCGGGTGGTCCGGCTCATAAATGCCTTCATAGATCGCGCGGCCCAGATGCTCCAGAAAAGCCCCATAAACGCGATCATCGATTTTCGAAATCGTGTATTCTTTGTTCGCCGTGATGGTCGCCTTCACGCGATCCTCCATTATACCCGTTTTTCTGATTTATATCAGTTACCCCGATATTAAATATCAGGCGGGTAAAGAGCAAGAGGCCGCCGGAGGTCAAAGTGCCGTTTGCAGCCTCAGAACAATGTCCTGATCATAATTGCCGAAGCCGCGGCCGAAAATGTTGAGCCCGCCCGGATGCTTCGCCTCCGGCTTCACGGCAATGCGCAGCCGGATCGAGTGGTGATTTTCGAGGTCGAGGTCCGCGAGCGACACCGGCGAAATCTTCACCCCGTCGACATAGGTGCCGTCCGCCGTCACCCGCCAGCTTTTAAGCTTGCCATATTGGCTGCCCTTCAGCTTCCACCAGTCGGGCGTATAAACCCCGCGCTTGTCGCCAAAATCTCCCGGCGACGTCCAGGTGCCGATCTCCGTGCCATTCACCGATAGCGTAATGTCGCTGGGCCAGTCCGCCGAAGTCCCGGGCACTTCCGAGCTCAGCTCCATGGAAAACTCCATCACCTCGATGCGGTTCTGGCTGAGTTTGGCATTGTTAGGAAACTGGTATTCCAGATACCCGCGCGTAAACCAGATCAGCCCGGCCTTCATGCGGTCCGGGTCGAGAAAGGTATTGGGCACATCGAGCAGCCCGACAATGCCCTCGCTCGAACAAAGCCCGCACGGCGCCGACACATCGCAGCTCGTATAGAGCCCGATAGGCATGGCCACCTCGACACTGTTCTCGCGCATGGGGGCGATGTCTTCCTTGAACATCACCAGCACCTCGTCAAAGGTGGAATAGCAGAGCTTCTGGTTGCCCTTGCGGGCCTTCTGCGTCTCCGTGCGGATCAGCCCGGCCGATTCAAGAATTTGCAGATTGGTCGACACCGTCGATTGTGGCAGGACCAGCCGCTCGGCAATGTCATTGCCGTTGAGCGGTCCTTCCATACGCAGCAGTTTGAGCATCTTGATGCGCATGGCAGAGGCCAGCCCCTTGAGCACGTCAAGGTTCTCCTCGGGATCAACGACCAGAAAATTGCGGCTCATGGAACACTGCTTTGGATGAAGAACCTGATCAATATCAGGAAAACTGATCCAATCAACCTGCCGGATTCTGTCGCGTCGGCAAAAGCCGTTTCGGTCCGTAAACCCTCTTCCCTAACCTTTCCGGCAAAGCCGGTTTGCGCCCGCGCCCCGCGCCAACTAAGTTTCGCGCGCTCTAGGCCGAGCAGAATGCGGGGGGTTAGAGCGTTGGTCGGACTCTGGGAGGGCTGTCCGATCGATGCTCACCTCGCCTTGTTGGCCTTGGCGATTTGGGTCTGCACATAGTCCATCACCTGCGGCCAGAAGAGGTCGAGCATGGCCCGCAGGCACACCAGCAACAAAAGCCCCGCAACTTCGCCAATCAGCAAAACGCCCCAGGCGCCAAAGATGATCACGGTCTGCATCACCACGATCCGGGTATAGAGCCCGATGATCGAGGGCATGGATGAGGTCTCGTGGCGCTCGTCCCAGGCGATAAGGCCGCGATGCACAAAGACCACGATCAGCATTGGCCACAGGCTCTGCCCGATGACGATCATCGAGACAAAGGCCTGCACCGACTCCAGATGCCCCTCCCAGTCGCTGCCATAAAGCGTGGTCATCAGCACCAGATGCACGGCCATGAAAAATCCGGCATGGACGGCGATGAACAGGGCCAGCACGACTCCCGCGATCGACAGGCCATTGTCATTGGCTGCCATCCGGCTTGCCTTTTCCGTCCGGCGAAAAGCGATGCCAATTACGGTCCAGAACCCGACAATGGCTGTTTCCAGCCAGTAGAATACAATCAGGACATAGGCGTCCCACCCCATCAGCAACACGCCGGTCAGCGGCAGCATGTTGGTGGCAACAATCACGTAAATATTGGCGAGGCGCGAGAGGCTCATCCTTTTCTCCTCCCGCTCCACTAGCCCAGCCAAAACCACCTGACTGCCCCTGAACAGGGTCTAGGGCGGTCTTTTGTTCGGTAAAAAACGCGGCCGAGCACAATCGGACACACGATGGATGCCCGCCTTTCCGCAAAGTGAAAAACTCCGCTCTACGACTTTTGGAGGGTGAGACTCGACACGCGTGAGTACTTAGCTTCCCATGTTCGCCCGGCTCCGCGCCGGGAGGGTGAGAAGCGCCGTCCCAGGCGGCGATAAGGGAGAATAAGAGAATGTCCGAAGACAAGGCCGCAAGCCTCCGCGAGGCGGCGCTGCATTTCCATGAATATCCGCGCCCCGGAAAACTGGAAATCACCCCCACCAAGCCACTCGCCAATACGCGCGATCTGTCGCTGGCCTATTCTCCCGGTGTCGCGTCCCCCTGCGAGGAAATCGCTGCCGATCCCGCTGCAGTTTATAAATATACCTCCAAGGGCAATCTTGTTGCCGTCATCTCCAATGGCACCGCCGTTCTCGGCCTGGGCAATATCGGCGCTTTGGCGTCCAAGCCGGTCATGGAAGGCAAGTCGGTGCTCTTCAAGAAGTTCGCCGGCATCGACTCCATCGATATCGAGGTCAACGAACAGGACCCCAAGCGCTTCATCGAAATCGTCGCTCCGCTCGAACCCAGCTTCGGCGGCGTGAACCTTGAAGACATCAAGGCGCCGGAATGCTTCGAGATCGAGGAAGCCCTGCGCGAGCGCATGAATATCCCGGTCTTCCATGATGATCAGCACGGCACGGCCATCATCGTTGCCGCCGCCGTCATCAACGCCATGAAGCTGGTCGGCAAGGACATTTCCAAGGTCAAGATCTGCACATCCGGGGCAGGGGCCGCGGCCATCGCCTGCATGAACATGCTGATCGCGGTGGGCGCCAAGCGCGAAAATATCTGGATCGCCGATAGCAAGGGCCTCGTCACCAAAAAGCGCGACAATTCCGTTGATCGCTGGCGCGGTGCCTTCGCGCAGGACAGCGACAAGACCGAACTGGCCGAAGTCATGGCCGGCGCGGACATCTATGTCGGCCTCTCCCAGGCGGGCGCGCTCAAGCCCCATATGATGAAGGACATGGCGCCCAATCCGCTCATTCTGGCGCTCTCCAATCCCACGCCCGAAATCATGCCTGAGCTGGCCAAAGAAACGCGTCCCGACGCGCTGGTCTGCACGGGTCGAAGCGACTATCCCAATCAGGTCAACAACGTCCTCTGCTTCCCCTTCCTCTTCCGCGGCGCGCTCGATTGCGGCGCCACCGTCATCAACGAAGAGATGAAGGCCGCCGCCGCCCATGCCATCGCCAAGCTGGCGCATGAGGCGGGTCTTGAAGCCACGGCCCATGGCGTTCCCGCCATTTTCGGCCCCGACTACCTCATTCCCAATCCCTTCGATCAGCGCCTCATCCTGCGCATCGCCCCGGCAGTCGCCAAGGCCGCCATGGATTCCGGCGTTGCCACCCGCCCCATCGCCGATTTCGACGCCTATCGCGATACGCTGCGCCGCTTCGTCTTCCGCTCCGGCATGGTGATGAAGCCCATGATCGAGCGCGCTCAGGCCGCCGCCAAGCGCATCGCCTTTGCCGATGGCGAAGACGAGCGCGTGCTGCGCGCCGCTCAGGTCATTCTTGAAGAAGGCATCGGCAAGCCGATCCTCATTGGCCGTCCGGGCGTCATTGAATCGCGCCTGGAGCGTTTCGGCCTGACCATCCGTCCCCACACGGATTTCGAGGTCATCAACCCCGAAGATGATCCACGCTATCGCGACTATGTCGACGAGTTCCATGCCCTGGTGGGCCGCAAGGGTGTCACCCCCGATACGGCCCGCACCATCGTGCGCACCAACACCACCGTCATCGGTGCGCTGGGCGTCCGCCGTGGCGACGCCGATGCCCTGATCTGTGGTCTGCAGGGCCGCTTCATCAAGCACGCCCGCGACATCCATTCGATCATTGGCCTGGCCGATAATTCCAGCCAGCTTTCCGCGCTCTCCATGCTGCTGCTCAATCGCGGCGTCTTCTTCCTCGCCGATACCTATGTGAACATGGACCCCAGTGAGGACGAACTGGTCGCCATCGCCCTTCAGGCCCGCGATCACCTCAAGCGCTTCAACATCGAAGCCCGCGCGGCTCTCCTCAGCTATTCCAATTTCGGCTCCCGCGAAGGCGAAACCTCCTTCAAGATGCGCGCCGTCTACGAAAAGCTCAAAGCCGCCGCGCCCGATCTGGTTGTCGAAGGCGAAATGCAGGGCGATCTGGCCGTCAATCCGGAACTGCGCGAGCGCTACATTCCGGACTCAGTTCTCAAGGGCGAAGCCAATTTGCTGATCTTCCCCAATCTGGAATCCGCCAACCTCTCCATGACGCTGCTCAAGGAGTTGAACAACGGCCTCCATATCGGGCCTATTCTCATGGGCACCAAGCAACCGGCCCACATCCTCGCGCCAACCGTCACCAGCCGCGGCATCGTCAACATGGCGGCCATCGCGGCCACTGAAGCGGCGGCGGGCTAACAGAGAAAATGCGTCGGCAGGTTATGAGCGTTATGCCCGGATAGTGGCTTGGCGGACCGCAGGCTTTCGCTAAGCTGAACGACATGAAGCGCTGGGCAGACCACCTCACCCTCGGGAGAGGTGGTCCGCCTCAGCGCCCATCAAAATGCGCGTACAGTCCAAGACTTGGCTTGCGGCATGTGCAAACCTGCTGCCGTCAAAAATACAAGAAGCGATATGCCTCACCTTTCCATCGCCGAAATCTCCGCCACCGCCGACCGCGTTCTCGCCAATGCCGGCGTGCCGCCTGAAAACGCCGTCCTGCAGCGCGATCTGCTGCTCGATGCAGAAATGCGCGGCATCGCCTCCCACGGCCTGTTGCGCCTGCCGCGTCTGGTTGAGCGCATCCATAATGGCGTCTGCGATCCGATCACCAAAGGCGACCACGTCTGGACCGCGCCCGGCACGCTCAAGGTCGATGGCAAGCAGGGGCTTGGCCCCGTCGTCGCACAATCGGCCCTCGACGCACTGTCTGAACGCGCCGCCAGTCAGGGCGTCGCCATTGCCGCCATCGCCAACGCCCAGCACCTCGGAATGCTCGGCTTCTATGCCGACCGTGTCGCCGCCTCCGGCAAGACGCTCATCGCCTTTTCGACCAGCGAGGCTCTCGTCCATCCCTGGGGCGGTCGTCGGGCCATGATCGGTACCAATCCCGTCGCCATCGGCCTGCCCACCGGCGATGGTATCTTCATGATGGATACGGCCACCTCGATCATCTCCATGGGCGAAGTGCATGATCACGCCAATCGCGGCGTTCCCCTCGCGCCCGGCCTCGCCATCGACGCCGAGGGCAACCCGACCACCGACGCCAGCAAAGCCCGCGACGGCGCTATCGCCCCCTTCGGCGGTCCCAAGGGCTACGCCCTCGGCCTTGCCTTCGAACTGCTCCTCACCGCACTCGCCGGCTCCGCCATCGGCCGCGATGTCAAAGGCACACTCGATTCCACCGAGCCCGCCAGCAAGGCCGACCTTTTCATTCTCATCGACCAACCGCTGACCCCCGTCGCCGCGTTCCTCGATCTGCTCCGCGCCGAAAACCCCGCCGAGGGTTTTTCCGAGGTTCGCATTCCCGGTGAACGCGGTCGCCAACTGCGCGACAAGGCACTCGCCGAGGGCCTCAATGTGGCAGACGTGATCTGGGAGAGGCTTGTTTCGCTCGCCAAATAGCGTTTTCGCATTTGGCAGGCGCTCAACGTCAACAGTCTGCCAACGTTTTGCGCTCAGGTGATACCCTGCGGCGAAGGCTGTGATACGCAACCATGCCAATCTGCGGCGAAAGCGCGAAATGATTTTCTAGCTTCGCCCCCTCCGGCGCAGCCCTGCGCCTTGAGAAACGCGACTGAATAACTAGACTTAGCCCCGATTGTCCTGACCATAAAACTGGAAGTCCGATGGAAGTTCGCGTTCAAAACGTCCGCAAGGAATTCGACCGGTTTCCGGCCCTTCACGACGTTTCACTCGACATCCGTTCCGGCGAACTGATCGCCCTTCTGGGCCCCTCCGGCTCCGGCAAAACCACGCTTTTGCGCCTGATCGCCGGTCTCGAAAACCCCACGGAAGGCCGGATTTTTTTCGGCGACGAGGACGCTTCGGAAAAAACCGTCCAGGAACGAAATATCGGTTTCGTCTTCCAGCATTATGCCCTGTTCCGACATATGACGATCCTCGAAAATGTATCCTTTGGTCTGAAAGTTCGTCCCCGCTCATCGCGTCCGCCGGCCGACGAAATCCGCCGTCGTGCGCTTGAACTCCTTGATCTTGTTCAGCTTTCCGGCCTCGAAAAACGCTATCCCAGCCAGCTGTCCGGCGGTCAGCGCCAGCGCGTTGCCCTTGCCCGCGCCCTCGCCATAGAGCCCCGCGTGCTGCTGCTCGACGAACCCTTCGGCGCCCTAGACGCCCAGGTCCGCCGCGAATTGCGCAAATGGCTGCGCGAAATCCACGAGCGCACCGGCCACACCACCGTCTTCGTCACCCACGATCAGGAAGAAGCCCTCGAACTCGCCGACCGCCTCTGCGTCATGAGCCAGGGCAGGATCGAACAGGTGGGCACCCCGGACGACGTCTATGACACGCCGCGCTCTCCCTTTGTCTTTGGTTTCATTGGTGAATCCAGCCAGCTGCCGGTCAATGTCGAAAGCGGTGACATCTGGTTGGGCGACCGCCCGCTGGGTATCGGCGCCGACCGTCTCTCCAATGGCGCCGCCCAGCTTTACTTCCGCCCGCATGATGTCGAACTGATCGACAGCGGCGCCGGCCTGGCCGGTGTCGTCGCCACCAGCCGCCGCGTCGGCGGCACGCGCCGGGTCGAACTCGATATTGGCGGGGCAGGGCATCGCGTCGAGATCGACCTACCCTTCGATCATCCTGCCGTCGAACGCACCCAGATCGCCTTCCGTCCGCGGCGATGGCAGCTGTTTCCGACTGCGTGACAGGTACTTAGACGCAAATCGACAGAAACAGCGTTGGCGCGAAGGTCAGTATCGTGACCCCGATCGCCACGATAGTTGCCCACACCCCGACCTGCGGAATGGTAGCCATCTTGGCATCTTTGATCCCCGCCATCTGAACGACCAGCGACACGCCCAACCCAGCAAGCGTTACCAGCCAAGCCACAATCAAAGCCAGGCGGTGCGGGTGCTCCGGCCAGTTCCAGGCGCAGCCCAATCCCTGCAAACCATAGATCGCGCCAAAGGCGACCAGCCAGATCGAAAAGCCAATGACAAGCGGCCAGAGGTCCCGGTTCACAATGCCCCCGAACTGGCGAGCAGCACCATGATCACCCATGCCGGAATCTGGGCCAAAGCGGCATAATCCGTCCAAAGCGCAGTGACCCGCATATCGGTCGCCCGGATCGCCGAAACATAGCCACCGCGCCAGCGCAACCACGCATGAAGCGCCAGCAACATCGAGACACCGCTATGGATAGCGCAGTAGGTGAGCAGAGCGAACCGCAGCGCGAGGTTGGCATGGCTGGTGGGGTCAGGCGTGAGCGCCAGACCCGCGATAAGTGCCAGCGTCGTGATAGCGCCCAGAGACACAGACGCCAGCAACAACGGCCCCGGAGAACGCCCATCCGCGTTGACGCGACCGGCCCAACGCGTTGTGGCTGCAGCAATAAAGACGGTGAGCACCGCGAGGGCCGGAAGCCAGTTAACCGGCGGCGCAGGCTCCGTCCAACCCGGCGCAATAATAGCGAGATAAAGCGCGCCAAAGAGCAGGGAAGCATAAAGCGCTGCATCCACTGAGACGCCCGCAATCGAGGCCCAATAGGTCACATTGTCCTTGACCTCGCCATCGACCGGCACGCTCTTGCCCATACCGATATCAATCGGGCCCATGTCGCGGCGCGCCCCAAGCGGCTTGCTCCACAAGAAGAACTGAAAGACCACCACCGCTGCGGCGATGGGGACGATCCAATAGATTTTGAACAGCAGGCCGAGGAAGAAACCCCCGGTCGCCAGCGCCGTCCACAACGGCAAAAAACTACGCTGCGGCAGTATGATGACCTGATCGGGCTCCCCGGTCATCATGTCCACGCCCAGCGTTTCCTGGCGGTCCGCGCGCGCGAAGGCAAGGTAACCCATGCCGGAAGCGAGCTCTGGCCCAAGCGCATCAACATCGAGATTGTCGGCGCGTCGCGAGATTTCCGGGATGGCTGCAAAATTGTACGACGGCGGCGGGGTAGGGGTGGCCCACTCCAGCGTCCGTGCCTTCCATGGATTGCGCGCCCCGCGCCGTCCAAAGCGGAATTGCATGACGATGTCGATCAACACCAGCGCGAAACCCATGGTCATCAGGAACCCGCCAATGGACGACAGCAGGTTGAGCCAGTCCCATCCCCAGTTCGACGGATAAGTCGAGATGCGGCGCGGCATCCCCATGAGCCCCGTCAGGTGCATCAGGAAGAAGGTGAGGTTGAATCCGATGATGATGAGCCAGAATGCCGGTACCGAAAGGCTGTAAAGGCTGGTGCGCCCGGTAAAATGCGGCAGCCAGTAATAGAGCGCTGCCAGCATCGGGAAAACGAAGCCTCCCACCAGCACATAATGCAGGTGCGCCACCACGAAATAGGTGTCATGCGCCTGGGTGTTGAACGGCACCATTGCCAGCATGACGCCGGTAAGCCCTCCACAGACAAAGACGATAAAGAACCCTATGACATAGAGCATGGGGATATCGAATTTCGGCCGCCCGGAAGCCAGAGTGCCGATCCAGGCAAAGATTTGCACGGCCGTCGGAATGGCCACCAGCGCACTCGCGGCCGAGAAAAACGCCAGCGCCAGATGCGGAATTCCTACCGTGAACATGTGGTGCACCCAGAGCCCGAAGCTGAGAAATGCCATGGTCACAATGGCAACAATAATGGCGCGATAGCCCACCAGCGGATGCCGGGCGAAGGTGGGAATAATGGTCGACAATACCCCAGCCGCCGGCAGGAAGATGATGTAGACCTCCGGGTGTCCAAACAGCCAGAACAGGTGCTGCCATAGCAACGGATCGCCGCCGCGCGTGGGGTCAAAGAACGGCAGGTCGAAGGCGCGTTCCATCTCAAGCAGGATGGAGCCGAGGATCAGGGGCGGAAACCCGATCAGCATCATGCCCGCCGTCACCAGCATGTACCAGCCAAAGATCGGCATACGCGTCAGCGACATGCCCGGCGCGCGCATTTTGAGAATGGTGACTGTGATTTCCACGGCGGCGGTTACTGCGGAAATCTCGACAAAGGTTATGCCCAGCAGCCAGACATCGGCATTGATCCCCGGCGTATAGGTGCCGGACGACAGCGGCGTATACATGAACCAGCCCGCATTGGGGGCGTAGCCGGCGACCATGGCCACGATAAGGATCGTTCCGCCAAAGAGATAACACCAGAATCCATAGGCCGTCATGCGGGGGAAGGCCAGGTCTCGCGCGCCAAGCAGCTTTGGCAGCATATAGATCGCCAGCCCCTCAAACATGGGAATGGCGAACAGGAACATCATCACCGTGCCATGCATGGTGAAAATCTGATTGTAGAGATCAGGGCCGACAAAGGCACTGTTCGGCGTGGCCAATTGGGCGCGGATCAGCATGGCGAGCACGCCGCCAATGGTGAAAAAAATCAGCGCCAGCACCATGAAGCGCTTGCCCAGGATAGTGTGGTTCACCGACGACAGGCGCCCCCAGCCGGGCGGCGTCGCCCAGATGCCATCAAGCGCCTTGTGCAGTTCCACGGGTGACTGCTTTTGTTCTGTCATGGGACTTCACCCAGCGCTGCGGCGTAGTTTTCGATCGCATGGGCCTCCACTACAAAGCTCATGGTTTCGTGGCCCTCGCCGCAATATTCGGCGCAAATTCCGCGATAGATGCCGGGCTCGTTGGCTTGCAGGCGGATGATATTCGTATGTCCCGGAATGGCGTCCATTTTCCCGCCCAGCCGAGGGATCCAAAACCCGTGGATGACATCGAGTGAAGAGATGACGATATCCACCGGCTGGCCTGCAGGAATATGGAGAACGTCGCTGTCTGCCGCGCCCCCGCTGTCGGGATACCGAAAGGTCCATTGCCACTGGCTGGCCTGCGCCTCGATGCGCAGAGGTGCCATACCATCGCTCCGGGGCAACAACTGCTCGCCCAGCGCCAGGGCCGCGATGACTAGTGCAATAAGAATGGGGATCGGCATGATCAGGCCGCCGCCAATAATCCAGTGCATCGGTTTGACCGAGGCAATGAGGGCAGGGCGCCAGAAACTGACTGCAAGCAGGCCGAGAACCAGCGTGAACAGCACCACGCTGCCCCAGAACATCACCCACCAGAGCAGGGCGATATTGGCCGCAGCCGGGCCAGCCGGATCAAGCGTCGATAGCGGCGTGTTGCAACCAGACAGCACGAGCGGCGTTGCTGCCAAAGCAGCAAATTTGACAAACCGGGGGCCAGGATGGCGAAGACGGACACTGAAGAGCAGGAAATCGAGCAGGAGGAATCGCCGCCAGAAGCCGATAGTAGCCACCCCAATCCAGCCATTCGCGCCGTCGCCGACCAGGACATCGGCTCCGCAATCGCGGTCGCTGGTCATCCCATACACGCCATGCTGGTGCATTTTCCCATTGCGCTCGTTATCTGCGCGCTTGGCGTCGATATGCTCTATTGGTTCAGCGCCGATCCGTTTTGGGTACGTGTTGGTCTCTGGGCCACGGGCTTTGCCTTCGCCTTCGGGGTGCTCGCCGCCGTCGTTGGTACACTCGAACTGCTGGCCGTTCCAGGCATCCGCGTCCGCGTTGCCAGCTGGAACCATGCCATTGCCGCCATGACGCTTGTTGCCGTTGCCGGAGCCAATTTCGGTCTGCGCCTCCACGTGCCGGACGCGGTCTTGCCACATGGGTTGCTGCTGTCCGTACTTGCCGCAGTGCTGACCGCTCTGGCCGGATGGCATGGAGGAAAGCTGGTGTTCGATCATGGGGTAGGCCTCATCATCTCGACCAAGCAATAAGGTCGTCCAGCGCCTCGCCGAGGGCGCCGGGCGCAAAAAATGCCTCGAACTGGCTGGGCGTTGTCCATAAAGGCTTGCCAAGAACCGTCACAAGAATTGCCGTGACGACGCACAAAGTAAGCGTGCTGACAATTACCAGGCGCCAGGCCGGGTAGCTTCGACCGGGCTCGAACAGGTGCAGGATTTTGAGCCCGCTGGTGACGTGGATGATCACCATGACCCCGACCAGACCCAGCTTGACCGCGAACCACGGCTCGAATGTCGCCTCGACAAAGATCAGCGCGATGCCCGAGCCCACCGCCACGAATGCTGCCGGCGATGTCAGTGCCACGTAGAAAAACCGGGTAAAGTTATGCAGCCGATAAAGAGCATGGCCGCTTAGCTTCTTTCGCTGTCGATAGAGAAAGGGCAGGCAGATCAGGCCCGCCGACCACAGCGCGATGGCCACGATGTGAACGAATTTGAGCAGGATCGCGGTCATGCGCGCTGTTCCGGCATTTCGCGCAACAGCGCAAGCAGGCGCCAGAGGCCCACAGCAATATAGGGCACACTGGCGGGCACCCACATGATCAGTCCGGCCAATTGCTGATCGGCCAGCGGATCAAGTCCAAATGCCGTCGTTGTCGTGAAATGCGGCAGGTAGAGCGGCCGGCTCGCAAAGACCAGCAATGCCCCCAAAAGACCCATCTGCACGGTGAGGAACAGCAAGGCTGCGATGGCTCGGCCGGGGGTGGAAACTATGATGGCAAGCCACAACAAGACTGCGGTGCCAAGCAGGCTGATCTGCATCAGCCAATAGATGGCGGTGTTTTCCAGAGCCGCATTATAGGCGTCCGGCGCGTGCCATATCCAGAATGCGGCCGTGTGCAGCAGCACCAGCGGCGACAACAGTTGGGCGGCAAAGCGCCCCCGAACATGTGACACCAAAGCCCATGCCAGCAAGGGTGCCGCAACCGCCACGAGCAGGACGTGATGCGCCACGCGTGCCGAGAACAGCGCCACGGTCAACGCGCAAAGTGGACTTATAAAAATGACGCCAAGCACAGAGACTGATGCGGCAAAGCGCATTTGCTCATCGCGGCTTGGTCGCAACATGGCGAACAGCCCAACAGCGATGACAAGGGCTGCAATCAGCCACGGGTCTAGATTCCACCGCCCCCAGACATCATCCGGGAGCGGTGCAGGGCCGCAATAGCTTAAGGCAAGTGACGCTGGCATAATTGTCCTGACGCTGGACCTGGACTAGTTGCTCTCTCCGCTCGGCAGAGCATAGGCGATGAAGTAATCGCCGATCGGCGTTTCCATGAAGTCATGGCCGCCGGCATTGATCACCACGATCTGCCGGCCCTGCGCTTCATAAGTCATCGGCGTCGCCTGGCCGCCGGCAGGCAAAATGTCCTGCCAGATTTCCTCGCCCGTCGTGATGTCGATGGCACGGAAAATATCGTCCGTGGCGGCAGCGATGAAGAACAGCCCCGAGGCAGTGATAAAGCCACCACCATTATTGGGCGTGCCGATGTCGATAGGAAGCATTGACGGGATGCCAAACGGGCCGTTCTTGCGAGCGGAACCGAAAGGCCGATCCCACAAGACTTCCCTTGTGTTGAGATCAATTGCGGCGATCCCACCATAAGGAGGCTGCTTGCAGAGAAGGCCGGTAAACGGTACGCGCCAGCCCGCATTCACGCGGATGCCATAAGGCGTCTGGGCCTGCGGGCTAAGGCTGCCATGCGAGCCCGAACCGGCCGATGAATCATAGTTCGGATCAGTGATCGGCACCACGCCAAGGGCATCCACTTCCTCGCGGGGCACGAGCTGATTGTAGTTGGGCATATTGTTGTAATTGGCGATCAGGATGCCCTTTTCCTCGTCGACGGCAATGCCGCCCCAATCGCTGCCACCATTATAGCCGGGGAACTGAATCCAGGGCTGATCAACCGTTGGCGGGGTATAAACGCCGTCATAGCTGGCCTGACGGAACTGGATACGGCACCAGAGTTGATCGAGCGGTGTGGCACCCCACATATCCGCCTCGGTGAGGTCAGGCTTCAGCAGGTTAGGAAAATCGGTGACGTAAGGCTGCGTCGGCGACAGGCGCTCCGGCTCGACGCCGCCCTGTGGAGCTGGGCGTTCCTCTATATTGACCAGCAATTCGCCAGTCTCGCGATCGAGAATATAGAACTGCGCCTGCTTGGAGGGCATGATGATTGCCGGGACGGGGCCGTCGGCTGTGGGGAAATCCACCAGCGTACCCTGACCGCCCAAATCATAGTCCCAAACGTCGTAGTGAACCGTTTGATAGCTCCAGGCGACCTCGCCCGTCTCCACATTCAGCGCCACGATGGCCGTGGAATAGGTGTTTTCGGCCTCGGATCGGTCACCGCCCCAATAGTCGACGGCCGAATTGCCCATCGGCAAATAGACTAGGCCGAGTTCGCTGTCTCCCGATGCAATCGTCCACACATTTGGAGTACCGGGCGTATAGATTTCGCCCTCCGGCGGCAGACCGGTCTCGCCGGGCCGGCCCATATCCCAGGCCCATTCCAATTCGCCCGAGATGGCGTTGTAGCCCCGAATGACACCCGAAGGGGCCTCGCGGGTCTGGCCATCGCTGACCTGGCTTCCAACGACGAGAACGTCACGAACCAGCGTCGGGGGCGAGGTGGGAGCGTAGAAACCGGGAGCGGTGTCGCCAATACCCTCAAGCAGGCTGACAATGCCGCCATTGCCAAAATCAGCACAGAGCTGGCCGGTCTGGGTATCAAGCGCAATCATGCGCGCGTCATGGGTCTGTATGACCACGCGTGCAGCGCACAGGTCCGACACGTCCGCCGCGGGGTCGGCAAAATAGACAAGGCCCCGGCAACTAGCATTATAACCGATGGCATCGACCGGCGTTTGGGGATCATAAGTCCAGAATTCTGCCCCGGTTGCAGCGTCCAGCGCGCTCACCTTGTTCAGCGCCGAACAGAGATAGAGTCGCTCGCCAACCTTGACCGGCGTATTCTGATTGCCGAAGGCTTCATCGCCTTCCGGCAGATCACCGGTGCGGAACTCCCAGATTTTCTCAAGATTACCCACATTGGCTGGGGTGATTTCTGAAAGCGGCGAATAGCGCGTTGCATGATGATCGCCGCCATAGGCGGGCCAGTCGGCGCCGACCGTCATCATTGGATAGGTGGCTGCAGGGTCTGCCTCTTCCGTGGCCTCCACTGCTTCAGCCGCACCATCAATGGGGAGCACGGGCGACCCCTGCGGCGCAGCTGGAACGTCCGTCGGCAATGGCGCTTCCTGCGCGACGAGCCGACCCTCTCGCACGGCATTCAGCGAAAGCCCCACGACGCCAATCCCGACAAGCCCCGCCACCAAAACTGCAAAGGCGCCGCGTGGCACGCCAAGACGACCCTTCAGGGCGGGGATAGAAAGTAGGACCAGAACCAGAATAATTGTCGGCGCCAGCAGGCGAGGGACCTGAGCCCAGCCATCAAAGCCGGCTTCCCACAGCGCCCAGATCAGCGTTCCCACGAAGGTCACCAGGTAAACCCAGACCCCCGTCATGGAGTGTTTGAAAAGGAACCACGCCGAGACCAACAAGCCAAGGCCGGCAAAGGCATAATACCAGGATCCACCCAGGGCGATCAGCCAAATACCGCCTCCGAGGATTGGCAAGCCGAAGACCAGCATCACCAATGCCAGCAGCATGACCGCCCAATACCCAAATCCCCGATTTGCCTCAGCCATGCGCGTTGCTCCCATTTATGCTTGAGAACGCAACGACAAAACCGCGCCACGGTTCCGACATAATCGGGAAAAAGCAACGATTGTTGGGACGCGCATAGTTGCAGGGACAAGAGGCCGGGCCAAATCAGGCCTGTCCCGCTCCACTCGATCATGGTCTGTTATTGCCAGCCAATCATCATGCACAGAGCGTGCCGGATATTGAGGGAGACGGCAGGAGGCTTGATGTAAAACCGCGACATGGTGGGTTTCGCGCTCTATGCGGCGACGTGCGCCGCACTGCAAATGTCAGAACTGGACCCCGATGGAACCGCTCGCCTTGTGAGCCTGCTGTGATGCGGAGAAGACACCGGCATAGTCGAGGCCGAGCGTGAGGCCATTGTCAGCCTCGAAGTCGAGACCCGCACCGAGACGGAGGCGGTCACGACCCGCATCGGGACCCTGAACGGTGAAGGGCGTTGCGCCACCGGCAAAGGTCATGGACTGGGTGTTCTGGCCGGCAAAGCCATGCTCCCAGAGCGCCCGGCCGGAAAGGGTCAGCGTGCCGGCTTCCGTCGCGACCACATGGCTGATGCCAAGCCCAAGCCCGGCGTCCAGATGCACAGTGCCATTGGCGGCAGCGGTGAGGTTGAACGCACCCGCGCCGGTTTCGCTAAAGCCGCCATGGCCCGACCAGCCAAGCCCTAGCGTCGCCAGCGGCGAGAGCGTCGTGCCATTGCCGAGATCAAAATCATGCGCGGCTTCGAGCGCGACGGCGATGGACTGGGTCCAGTAATCCGCGCTGGCTTGATTGGTTACGGCGCCAACAGCAATGGTGCGACTGGTCGCAACATGGCTGGTGCCCATAGTCAGCGCCCCAGTGACCGCGTTTGGTCCGTTCCGCAGCGCGCCATAGGTGCCGAGCATAAAGCTGTCGAGCGTCGTCTGCGACTGGCGCGCCGCGACCGAGACCGAGCCGCGCTGATAGCCAAAGGCGACGCCGACCAGAGCGTTGTCGCCAGCGAGTTCGTACCCACCCGAGAGCCCACCATGCCAATAGTCGAGCCCTGCCGCATTGGCATCGGCCGCGATAGAGCCGCGTCCCCCCAGCGGCGTCAGCCAGGCCGAGGCAGCAACGGGCGAGAACATCACGCTGTCGATGGCCGCAAGGCCCGAGCCTTCTGCCTGTGCAGCATAACCCAGTGGCGCCATTGCAGCCTTCAGCGCCGCAAGACCATCCGATCCCCGCGCCGTCAGCGTATCGCCCAGCTGGGCAAAGCTCTGGTCGACCACATTCTGCACCGAGGCATGAGCTTCGCCCGAAAGCGAGGCCAGCGCCCCGGCCACCTGCTCCTGACCCAGCCCCAGCATGGCGTTGAAGACGCCATTGCCGGTGCCCAGATCGAACGCCGCGCCACCGGCGCCACACTGATTGGCGCCCGAGCCCGTCTGACAGAAGGTGGTCGCGGCCAGTTCGCTGGTCAGATACATGTTCTGACCGTCCTGGCTGCCCTTGAAGTTGAGGAAGACAAAGGTATCGGTGACATCCAGCGCGCCGTTGAACACCAGATCGCCCGGATTGGTGGTCGTCAGCACGGTATAGACCGTGCCGACAGTATAATTGCTGCCATTGTCACTGCCGTTTTCCGGCGTCACGCGGATGGTGAGGCCATCGGTAAAGGTCGCCGTTCCGGTCACATTGACGAGGTCATTGTGCACCCCCGGCGTATTGCCGCCATTCTTGAGCTCGACATCGTAGAAGGATCCGGCCCCGACATTGAGCGTCGCGATGGTCACCGCGCCAATCGAATTGCCCGGCGAGAGAATGCCGCCCGACCCGACATTGACCGTGCCCAAGGTTCCAGTGCCGCCCACCTTGCCACCGGCAGAAATCTCCAGCGTGCCGGTGAAATTTGCCGTGTCCGCCACCGTGAGCTGCCCGCCCCGGGCCTCTACCGTGCCGGCCAGCGAACCGGCGATCACCAGCCGTCCGTTCAGAATGGTCGTCACGCCGCTATAGGTGTTGGACCCAGCCAGCGTCAGCGTGCCGGTGCCGGTCTTGGTCAGGCCGCCGGCGCCCGTGAGTTCCACATTGGTCGTGGCGTTGAATCCATTGGTGTCGATCACAGCGCCGCCGGCTGCCAGGGTAATGTCCACTGCTGCAAAGTTGGAAAACAGATTTGACTGCTGCGCGGTGAGCCGCAGCGTGCCGCCATCAAAGACAATTGAGGCGTTGCCGAGCCCGGCGATGACTTGCCCGGTGGCAAGCACGCCACTGCCCCCGGCGCCACCTTCGAGGCGCAGGGTGCCGGTTGAATTGGAGAGTAACGCCACGATGGTGGACGACGCGCTGACCACACCGCCATCCGCAATGGTCAGTGTGCCCGTGCCAAGAGAGCCAACATTGAGTTCTGCGCTGTTGGTCCATGTTGACCCTGTCCCGGACACAGAGACGGTGCTAACGGAGCCGAAAGAGTAACCGACATCGCCTTTCAAAGAGCTGACCGCACCGCCAGCTGCGATCGTCAATCTGCCGTGACCGACAGCTAGCATGTCGCTATTGGTCCATGTTGAACCCGTCCCGGACACAGTGACGGTGCCGTCTGAACCGGTCTGGTTACCGATAGTAGCCATCGTATTGCTGACCGTGCCGCCGTCTTCGATGGTCAGCTTGCTCGTGCCGCGATAGCCAATAGTTAGAATAGCGCTATTGGTCCATTTTGACCCCGCCCCGGACACACTGACAGTACCCTCGGAACCGCTCTGCTCACCCACAAAGCTATACGTATTGTTGGCCGCCCCACCCCCCGCGATGATCAGCCGTCCCGTGCCATGATGGCCGACGCGGAGTGAGGCGCTATTGATCCATGTTGACCCCGCCCCAGAGACAGTGACTGTGCCATCGCCGTCGGCTCCGAGAGCGATATAGGCACGCGTATTGCTCACTGTGCCACCATCTTCGATAGTTAGTGTGCCCGTGCCGAAGGAGCCGACATAGAATATACTACTATTGGTCCATGCCGAACCCGCTCCGGATACGGTGGCGGCGCCCACGGAGCCTGTATTGTACCCGACATAGCCCATCGCGCTGCCAACCTTGCCACCATTCGCGATGGTGAGCCTGCCTGTGCCGTCATTGCCGACATAGATCTCACCGCCATTGGTCCATGTTGACCCCGTCCCGGACACAGTGACAGTACCCTCGGAGCCTACATCGCGCCCGACAATGCTATACGTATTGCTGACCGCCCCACCTCCCGCGATGAGCAGCGTACCCGTCCCGGAATAGCCGACATGGAGGACGCCCACGATAGCCCAGGGTGAAGATTGAGAACCAGGAACAGTGACGATCTGCCCTCCATCTATAGAAAATTGCGCGTGTGCCGGCATCGCCACATGGGACAGGGCAGCTGCAATCGCCAGTACGGAAATTCCCCGCATAAACGCAATGAGACGTGTGATTGAAACGTGCTGATAGTTCCGGCGATGCATAGGCTCAGTCAGGTCCTGTCTCGATGCGCTGGCATGTCCGCGCCAGTTGCAGAAAGGCGGCATTATCCGCCTTGGGCAAACCGCGCCCATCGCTAGGAATAGCGACAGTCGTCCCCCGATCAGCTTTGCTAAAACCGCGGACACAACCAGCCAATCGGACAAACCCTTGGCACGCCGCTCAGGCAGAGTCCTGAAATCGCGCCGCTAAAATTCTGATATTTTTCTGAAATTTGCAGTCTGGGAACCGATGTGAGGCTCTGGCCTCACTCAATTGCCTCCGGTCGCTACATTTCCGCTGCTGGCATTCAGTTTGCAGCGGCGCGGCCAGCGGCACGAAATTCGAGGGGGGCCATGCCCGTGCGCCGACGCAGCACCTTGGCCAGGTAATTGCTGCCTGCAAAGCCCGTCATTGCTGCAATCTCGCCCACCGACATCTCTGTGGCCATCAGGAGGCGCTCGACGCGCTCAATCCGCCGGACTTGCACGTAGTCGGAGGGAGCAGTGCCCATATTGGCGCTGAATTGGCGGACGAAATGGGCGCGGCTCATATCCGCGACGGCAGCAAGGCGCTCGACAGCCAGGGTGTCCGAGAGGTTGGCGTCCACATAGGCAATCACCCGCGCGATTCCCGAGGGCAATGGCAGTTCGGCCGGTGGTCTGCCGCCAAAAACACCATCATGCAGCGCCGCCATTGCGGCATAGGCGGCACTGGATATCAGTCCCGGTGAGGGATCTGGCTGTGTCAGAAGCGTCAGGCCAGCCCCGGCAAGCTGGTCTGTTTCAGCGTCGCCCATAACCAGAACCGGGCCGGCGGCATCCAGGATTTCGCGCGCTAACCGCAATGCTTCCCGGCCATTGAGCAGCAGCCAGAAATACTCCCAGTGCCCGCCTCGCTCGAGATAGTAGCGGTGCGCATGGGGCATGGTTACCAGCATGGTCTTGCCCGGTGTCAATCTGTACTGCACCCCGGCGTAATCAAGACGCCCCTCTCCATGAGTGGTGTGCTGAATGACCAGGAAAGGCGCGGTGCCGCGCTTCATTCCATCCCAGGAATAGACCTCGTTTCGTCGCTGCTCATAGCCCGCCGCAACCGCCATGCAGTGGAGTGGCGCAAGGCTGCGGGGCGCGGTGAGCTGACTTATGTCAAAGCCATGGTCGAGGAGAGAGGTGAGCACAAAATTACCCAGGATCGCACAAGCTTTCTCTACACCAGCCACAGCGCCGGGGCTAGATATTGCTAGCAGACTGCTAACGTTGACCGCACCGGAGGAGAGAATATGTCATTCAAGGTTACTGTGATCGGTGCGGGTTCTGTCGGCTTCACCAAAACCCTGATTTCGGACTTGTTGAAGGTGCCGGAATTCGCCGATGTCGAATTCGCCCTCACGGACATCAATCCCCACAATCTCGATATGGTGCGCCAGATCATCGAGACCATTGTTTCGGTGAACCGTTTGCCGGCAAAGGTCACGGCGACGACAGACCGCCGCGCGGCACTGACCGGGGCGCGCTACATCATGAGCTGCGTTCGTGTCGGCGGGCTGGAAGCCTTTTCGAGCGACATTTCGATCCCCCTGAAATATGGGGTCGACCAGTGCGTGGGCGATACCATCTGTGCCGGCGGCATTCTTTATGGCCAGCGCAATATTCCGGTGATCCTCGATTTCTGCAAGGATATCCGCGAGGTTGCCGAGCCGGGAGCGCTGTTCCTCAACTATGCCAATCCCATGGCGATGAACACCTGGGCGGCTGACCTTTATGGCGGCGTCAATGTCGTGGGCCTCTGCCACGGTGTGCAACATGGCGCGCATCAGATTGCCCAGGTCCTGGAAGTCGATGACAGCGAACTCGAATATGTCTGCTCGGGCATCAACCACCAGACCTGGTATATCGACATCCGCGCCAAGGGCCGGAAAATCGAAAAGGACGAGCTGATCGAAGGCTTTGAGCGGCACCCGATCTACGCCAAGACCGAGAAGGTGCGCATCGACGTGCTCAAGCGCTTCGGTGTCTATTCGACCGAGTCCAATGGGCACCTGTCCGAATATCTGCCCTGGTATCGTAAGCGCCCGGAGGAAATCGGCCGCTGGATCGACATGAGCGACTGGATTCACGGCGAAACCGGCGGGTATCTGCGCTATTCGACCGAACGCCGGAACTGGTTTGAAACCGACTTCCCCATGTTCAAGGAGCAGGCAAACAAGCCGCTTTCCGAGCACAAGCGGACAAGCGAACATGCCAGCCATATCATTGAGGCGATGGAAACTGGCCGGTCCTATCGCGGGCATTTCAACCGGCGCAATAATGGCATCATCACCAATCTACCCGATGACGCCATCATTGAAAGCCCCGGCTATGTCGATCGTTTCGGCATCAACATGATCGAAGGCATCACGCTTCCAACGGCCTGTGCGGCGACATGTTCGGTCTCGGTCTCGGTGCAGCGCCTCTCGGTCGAGGCTGCCATGACCGGCAATATTGAAACACTCAAATTGGCTGTGCTGCATGACCCGCTGGTTGGCGCCATCTGCACCCCGGATGAGGTATGGGCCATGGTCGACGAAATGGTGGTCGCCCAGGCGCAATGGCTGCCGCAATATGCCGATGCCGTTGCGGCGGCCAAGGAACGGATTGCCAAGTCGACTGTGAAGACACGCGACTGGGAAGGTGCTGCCCGCAAACGCGTCCGTTCAGTCGAAGAATTGCGCGAGATGAGCGGCACACATCGCTAGGTTTCCGGCGTACCTCCCGCCGCCGAGGAAAGCGGCTCGGCATCGCTGCCGGGCCGCTTTCGCCGTTATGACGAAGGTTTTCGGTTTTCTAAGAAGTTGCGGCAGGCACTCGAACCTTCGCTTGTCTCCGCACTGTGTCGAAACTAACCTTGATGCAAGGGAGGAACGGGAATGGACACGCCGTCCCACTACGTCATCGTTGGCGGGGAACAGCGGGTTGGATAGCCGCCTTCATCATTCAGGATGAGGCACGGCGCCGGGGACTGGATTTTCGTATTTCGGTCGTCGAGAGCAGCAAGGTTCCGACCGTCGGCGTTGGCGAGGCAACCACGGCTGCCTTCCGCGTGCTGCTCAAGCACTTCGGCATCGACGAGTTCGAGTTTTTCCGCAAGACCGATGCCAGCTTCAAGCTGGGCATTCGGCACGAAGACTGGCGACGCAAGGGCTTCACCTATTACGGGCCGATCGATGATCCGCACCAGGTGGTGCAGGCGCCGCCGGGGGCGCCGAGCGATTATCTCAATGTCTATGCCGTGGCCGCGGGGCGCCCGGTGCAGGACATGCACATGTTCCAGCCGCTTCTCGAGCAATGGAAAGCTCCCTATGCGCGAAAACCTGATGGGGGTCTGATCCCTCTCGGGCCTTTCCATCACGCCTTTCATTTTGACCAGGCGCTGGTGGGAAAGTTTTTTCGCCAGCAAGTCCAAAGACGTTGAAAAGGTTGATGCACTGGTTGAAGGCGTGGAGCGCAATCCCGAGACCGGCGACATCACCGCGCTGGTACTCAAGGGCAATCAGCGGCTTACGGGCGACTTCTTCATCGATGCGACAGGCTTTCGCAAGCAGCTTATCGTCAAGCAATTGCAGGCGCCCTGGATATCCTATGCCCATGAACTGCCGGTCAACCGGGCCTTGCCGTTCTGGATCGATGTCAAAGAGGGCGCGGAGCTGCCCAATTATACGCGGGCCTGGGCGCAAAATTCAGGCTGGATGTGGCAGATCCCGACGCGTACGCGCTTTGGCTGCGGCTATGTCTATTCCGATGAATTCACGACGCCGGACGAGGCGAAAGCCGAGGTCGAAGCGGTATTGGGGCACGAGATCGAGGTGCGAGGCGATATCCGTTTCCAGATCGGGCGGCTGGAAAAGGCATGGATCGGCAATTGCCTCGCGGTAGGGCTGAGTTCGAGCTTTCTCGAGCCACTCGAATCCACCTCGATCCATGGCACCATCGTGCAGATGATGCTGTTCGCCCAGCGCTATATGGACCGGCCGGACCGGATCACCCCTGTTTCGCGAGACGACTATAATGCCCGGGTCGGTCGGCAGGTGGATGACTTCCGCACCTTCGTGAATACCCATTACGTCACCGAGCGGGACGATACGCCGTTCTGGCGCGAGGTGCGGGCCAATCGCATTCACCCCGAAACCAGAGAGCGGCTGGGACGCTGGAAACAGCAGATGCCGCGCCATGAAGATTTCCCGAACTATCTCTGGGGTCTGCCGCATATCGAGACGCAATTGCACTATCCCGTGCTCAACGGGCTCGGGCTGCTCGACCAGGACCTGGCGCGCCGGGAGATGGCAGCGGATCCGAAATTGCGTCAGTTTGCGCGCGAAACTTTTGAAGGGCTGGTGCGTGAATATCGGGCCGCTGCGCAACAGGCGCTGGGGCACGCCGAGTTTTTGCGCATCGTGCAGGAGATGGGTTAGGGGACCTACCCGATCTTGTTCTCCCGCATCTGGCTGGGGGTCATGCCATAGGCCTTGCGGAAATGTTCGTAGAACTGGGTCTGGCTGGAAAAGCCGGACTGGAAGGCGATGTTGGCAATTGCCAGATTGCTGTCGAATAAGAGAGAGCGGGCGCGGATCAGGCGCATCCGGGTCACGAATTTCTGGATCGAAATGCGCATGACCTTGGTGAAGAGGTTGGTGGCGTAATTGGGATGCAGGCCCACGACATCGGCAATGTCTTCCACAGTCAGCGGATCGGTGATGTTCTCCACGATATGGCGGACCATGCGCACCACATAGCGCACCGGGCTGGCAGTGCGGCTGCGCGAGGTCGTCTTTTCGAGCCAGGCGGGCAACAATTCATCCCAGCCGGTGATGGCGGCGCGGCGGAACATGGTGCCAATCTCGGCCCGCACCAGATCAGAGCGCAGTGAATTGCCACTGCGATAATCGGCGTGCCAGCGTTCAAGGGTTTCAAGACCGATACATTCGGGCGCCAGCTGCACCACGCCGCCGCCCATCAGTGTCTCGGTCAACCGCCCCAGCTGGGGCATTTCGAGAAAGGCATCCATGGGCAGGTAGATGTTAAGCTGGCGGGCCCTGTCGGCATTGCGCAGGCCAACGGTCTGGTGCGGAATGCCAGCCCAGAAGGCGACGAGGCGGTTGGCTCCGACAGTCAGCGGGCCGCCGTCGAAAACATAATCCATGGTGCCCGAGGTCAGCCAGTTGAACTCGATATGGCCGTGGCTATGCGGTTCTGACATGATCTGGGGTGGAAAGGCACGGATGCCGAAGCGCCCGAATGCCTTGCCGGAAGCGTAGAAACTTCTGTCCGGCCGCGGTGTCGGGCGCGGTGCCTTCTCCTTTGCACCTGTGGTGCCGGTGTCCATTTCCGTACCAGTCATACTTTTCCAGAAATTCTTAGAAAACCGGAATTAGTCACTATCATTCCGGATTGTATCACTTCATGCAAGGGGTAGGCTTTATCCATGCACGGAGGCAGGGTCGGAGAGGAGTAACCGACCAGGGCATCAGCGCCTTTGCCCCGATTGCGATGGGAGGTTCTATTGAAAAAGCATATCTATGCCCTTGGCGGGGCAGGACTTCTGCTGTCCGTATCAATGCTGGCAATTCCAGCGCAGGAATTGAGCGGTGAACTGCCTGATCCGCCCGAATTCTCGGCGCAGAGTGAGCCGGTCTTCGTCAGTATTTCCGATATTCTCGAATATCGCGCGCTGCCCGAATATCACGAGCCCGATTGGGTGACGTCCAAATATGTCGACGCCGGCACATTGCCGCCTGTCGCCGAGCGTCTTCCCAAGGAGCCGATGGTGTTCAAGGCCGGTAACATGCCGGACGGCATCGGCGTCTATGGCGACGTCATGCGTCACGTCATCGGCGGCCGGCCCGAAGGCTGGAACTATATCGGTGGCCAGAGCCAGGGCTGGGGCGGTATCGACATTGGGCTTTCCGAATGTCTGACGCGTACAGGTCCGTTGTTCATGGTCAAGGCCGATGAACTCGAACCCATGCCCAATCTTGCCAAGAGCTGGGAGTGGTCCGAAGACGGCAAGGAATTGACAATGCACCTCATCGAAGGTGCCAAGTGGTCCGATGGCGATGCCTTCGACAGCGAAGACGTCATGTTCTACTGGAACGACAACGTTCTCGATCCCAACGTGTCTCCCCTCAACGGCGCGACCCCGGAAAGCTTCGGCGCGGGAACGACGCTGGAAGCCATTGATGCCTACACCATCAAGTGGACTTTCCAGGAAAGCTTCCCGACGCAATATCTCTACACCATGGCCTATGGCACTTTCTGTCCCGGCCCGAGCCACATCCTCAAGCCTGCTCACCCGAACTATTCGGACAATACCTACGACCAGTACAAGAACGCCTTCCCGCCCGAATATATGAACATGCCGGTGATGGGCGCCTGGGTTCCGGTCGAATATCGTCCTGACGACATCATCGTGCTGCGCCGCAATCCCTATTACTGGAAGGTCGACGAAAACGGCAATCAGCTGCCCTATCTCGATGAGATGCATTACCGCCTCTCGACCTGGGCTGACCGCGACGTACAGGCCGTTGCCGGTTCGGGCGACTTCTCCAACCTCGAACAGGCAGAAAGCTATGTGGAAGCCCTGAGGCGCTCGGCCGAAGACTCTGCTCCGGCCCGTCTGCAGTTCGGCGCCCGTACCATTGGCTACACGATGAACCTCAACTTCTCGGCCAATGGCTGGGGTGAGCCGGACCCCCGGGCCCAGGCCGTGCGTGAACTCAATCGTAATCTGGACTTCCGCAAGGCGCTGACCGTGGCGCTGGATCGCCAGCGTTTGGGCGATGCACTGGTGCGTGGTCCGTTCACCGCCATCTATCCGGGCGGGCTCTATGCCGGCACGACCTATTACGACAAGGCATCCACCACCTACTATCCCTACAATCTCGAGGCCGCCAATGCGCTTCTTGATGAGCTGGGCCTGGTGGATACCGACGGCAATGGCGTCCGCAACTTCCCTGCGGATACCGCTGGTGGCGCTGACGTTGAAATCACCCTGCTGGCCAATGCAGATTACGGCACGGATACCAATCTGGCCGAAGGCGTGATTGCGATGATGGAGCCGCTTGGTCTGCGCGTCATCGCCAACTTCCAGCAGGGCACGGCGCGTGACGATATGGAAGCTGCCGGTCAGTTCGACTGGGCTGTGCGTCGCCAGACTGCCGAAGTCGTCTCTGTCGTGCAGAATACCGCCGCTCTGGCACCGACCGGTCCGCGGACCAGCTGGTTCCACCGCGCTGGTTCGGATGGCACGCTCGACCTGCTGCCCTTCGAGCAGGAGCTGGTTGACACGGTCAACGCCTTCATCGCCACCAGCGACAATGAAGAGCGTGCCGAGCTGATGAAAAAGTACCAGCAGCTCTACACCGAAAACGTCTATTCGGTGGGCCTGACCCAGTATCCGGGTGCGTTGATCATCAACAAGCGCTTCGCCAATATCCCGGCGGGTGCCCCGATCTTCATGTTCAACTGGGCCGAGGATAACATTATCCGCGAGCGGGTCTATGTGCCGGCAGATGCCCAGGGTGACTATGAACTGCACCCCGAAACCCTGCCGGGCGAACCCGGCGGCGTCGGTCCTGCCTAATCCGAACGTCCGGGGGGCGGCACCCGTCGCCCTCCGGTCCCAGTCCTCTTCATAGGCGCGGGTCTCCACGCCCGAGCCAGTGAGGCCCCGATGCTTCGTTTTCTGCTTTTCCGCATTCTTGGCGCCATTCCGCTGCTGCTTCTGCTCAGCGTCGTGACCTTCGCCATCATTCAGGCGCCGCCGGGCGACTATGCGGATTATATCCGGTCCATGCTGATCAATCAGGGTGGTGTGCGGCCTGATCTGGCCGAGATCCAGGCCCAGGCCTATCGGGAAGCGAACGGCCTCAACGATCCGCTGATCATGCAGTATTTCCGATGGATTACGGGTATCGTCACCCGCTTTGATTTCGGGCATTCGCTGTATTACAACAAGCCGGTCGGCAATGTGATTGCTGAACGTCTGCCGCCAACCATTGCCCTGGCGCTGGTCTGCCATATCCTGGCATCGCTGTTGGGAATTGGCCTTGGCGTCATCGCTGCCACCCGCCAGTATAGCTGGGTCGACACGCTGCTGGGCATCATCTCCTTTCTCGGCATGACGATCCCGCGCTTTCTGCTGGCGATTATCATTCTCTACCTGCTGGTCTTCCGCCTCAATGTCTCGGAAGTCGGCATGTTCTTTTCGGCCCGCTATGGCGGTGCGCCCTGGAGCTGGGACAAGTTCGTCAAT
>JAEYTY010000026.1 GCA_023433775.1 Pseudomonadota bacterium
GACCAAGGCCGACCGGCGCAAGGGGCAGGCATGGGGCCTGCGCACCATCGAGAGTTTTCACACACACGGCACGCCGCCCGTGCCGAACAAGCATTGAGCGCAGGGCGCTCGACTACGTCCAAGGAGCAGATTGATGGCAAACAAGACAGCACTGGTGGTGAGCGCGCATTCGGCGGACTTCGTCTGGCGCTGTGGCGGCGCCATCGCGTCCCATGCCGCCAAGGGCTATGACGTCACCGTCGTTTGCCTCTCCTATGGCGAGCGCGGGGAAAGCGCCAAGCTGTGGAAGCAGGAAGGCATGACGCTCGACAAGGTCAAGGCTGGCCGCCGGGTCGAGGCGGAGAATGCCGCTAAGGCGCTCAACGTGCATGACATCCAGTTCTTCGATCTGGGTGACTATCCGCTCGATATGACGCGGGAAGCCAAGGACCGGTTGGTCGATGTCATGCGGGCCGTGCAGCCGAGCTTCATGATGACCCATTCCAAGTATGACCCCTACAACACCGACCATATGTCTGTGTCTCAGTGGACCCTCGAATGCCGCGCCATAGCGCAGGCCTGGGGCCACAATCCGGGCCAGAAAATCCTCGGGGCACCGCAGGTTTACCTGTTCGAGCCGCACCAGACCGAGCAGATGGACTGGAAGCCGGACACGTTCCTCGACATCACCGAGGTCTGGGACAAGAAGTGGGCCGCCATCCAGTGCATGGAAGGGCAGGAGCACCTCTGGCACTACTACAAGAACGTCGCCGAAAACCGCGCCAATCATTTCACCCGGAATTCGGGCGGACAGTCCGGCGGGCGTCCGGCCAAATATGCCGAGGGCTACCAGTCGATCTATCCGCGCACTGTGGATGAACTCTGATGGGTGTCGTTGTCCAGAATATCGAGCGGGCCGACCAGTCTGTTATTGACCGCCTAGCAGCCTGTGGTGTTGCGACGGTGCATGAGGCGCAGGGGCGCAAGGGCCTGTTGGCGAGCCATATGCGCCCCATTTATGCCGGTGCGCGACTTGCGGCGAGCGCGGTTACCATTTCGGCCCCGCCCGGTGACAACTGGATGATCCATGTTGCCATCGAGCAGCTCAAGGCCGGCGACATCATGGTGCTGGCACCGACCAGTCCTTGTGAGGACGGTTATTTCGGCGACTTGCTGGCCACGTCGGCGCTGGCGCGTGGCTGCAAGGGGCTCATTATCGATGCAGGCGTGCGGGACGTTGCTGATCTTACCGCGATGAAGTTCCCCGTCTGGTCCAAGACCATTTTCGCGCAAGGCACGGTCAAGGAAACGGTCGGCTCGGTGAATGTGCCGGTGGTGTGCGCGGGGGCCCTGATCAATCCCGGCGACGTCATCATTGCCGATGACGACGGCGTTTGCGTCGTGCGCCGCGATGAGGCGGAAGCGGTTGCGCAGAAAGCCGAGGCGCGCGTTGCCGCCGAAGAAGACAAGCGCAAGCGGCTGGCTGCGGGCGAGCTGGGGCTGGACATCTACAAGATGCGCGAACGCCTGGCAGAGAAGGGCCTGAAATATGTCTAGCGCCGGCGTGCCCTGCATGTGGATGCGCGGGGGCACTTCGAAGGGCGGATATTTTCTCGCGGGCGACCTGCCAAGGGACGTGGCCGGGCGCGATGCCTTTCTGCTCAAAGCCATGGGCTCGCCCGATACCCGTCAGATTGATGGCATGGGCGGCGCCAATCCGCTGACCTCCAAGGTCGCGGTGGTGCAGCGCTCGGAGCGCGACGGCATTGATGTCGACTATCTGTTTTTGCAGGTTTTCGTCGACCAGCCCAATGTCACCGACGCGCAGAATTGCGGAAACATGCTGGCCGGCGTTGGGCCATTTGCCATTGAGCGCGGGCTGGTCGTGGCGCAGGATGGTCAGACCCTGGTCCGCATCTATATGGAAAATACCGGGCAGGTGGCCGAGGCGCGGGTGGAAACGCCCGGCGGCCAGGTGAGCTATGAGGGCAATGCCCGTATCGACGGCGTGCCCGGGACCGCGGCGCCTATTCCTATCACCTTTGCCGACACGGCGGGCTCAAGCTGCGGCGCCTTGCTGCCGAGCGGTCAGGCCGTGGACATTATCGAGGGCGTCGCCTGTACGCTCATCGATAATGGAATGCCCTGCGTGGTTATGCGGGCGTCCGATTTCGGCATTGCCGGCACTGAGACCCCGGAGGAGCTGGAAGCCAATGCGGAATTGCGCCAGCGGCTGGAAGCGATCCGGCTCAAGGCGGGGCCGATGATGAATCTGGGCGACGTGACGAAAAGCTCGGTGCCCAAGATGACCATGGTTTCCGCGGCACAGGCGGGCGGCGCCATTTCGACCCGCACGTTCATTCCGCATCGTTGCCACGACGCCATCGGGGTGCTGGGTGCGGTGAGCGTGGCGACGGCCTGCTTGTTGCCGGAGGGACCGGCGGTGGGGCTGGCGAAACTGCCGGGCGGCGATGAGAAGCTGATTTCTGTGGAGCATCCCAGTGGCGAAATGAGTGTCATCGCCACGGTCAGAAACGGGACAGTATCGAGCGCTGCGGTGCTGCGCACGGCCCGAAAACTGTTTGATGGCAAGGTGTTCTAGCAGGTGACTATCTTGATGCTGGAAGTGTAATGAGCGAACCAAGCTCGGCGCGCCCGATTGCCTTTGTGGTGGCGGGCATTGTCTTCATGCAATTGCTCGATGGCGCCATTATCGCGACATCGCTGCCGGTGATGGCCGAGGAACTCGGCGTGCCCACGCTGTCGATGAGCGTGGGGATTACGGCCTATTTGCTGGCGGCAGCTGTCTTCATGCCCATGTCGACCTGGCTGGCCGACAGGTTGGGCGGCGTTCGGGTATTCCTTGGCGCTATCGTTGTCTTCACGCTGGCGTCGCTGGCCTGCGCGCTGGCCCAGGATCTCGGACAATTCGTCGTCGCCCGGATCATCCAGGGCATGGGTGGCGCCTTCATGGTGCCGGTGGGGCGCGCGATCGTGCTGGAAAAGGCGTCCAAGGACGAGGTCATCCATGTGCTGGCGACCATGATCTGGCCGGCGCTTGCTGCCCCGGTGATTGGACCGGTACTGGGCGGGGCGATCACCACCTATTTTTCCTGGCGCTACAATTTCCTCATCAACCTGCCGATTGGCGCGCTGGGCTTTGTGCTGGTGCTGCTTATGGTCAAGGACAGCCGACCGGTTACGCCGCGGCCGTTCGACTGGACGGGCTTTTTCCTATCGGCTGGCGGGCTTGGGGCATTGCTGGTGGGCCTCGAACTTTTTGTGCAGCAGGAGGACCAGACCTGGCTGCCTCTGGTGATTGCAGCGCTGGGCATTGTCGGCTGTGTCGCGGCAGTTCGCCATCTGATGGCGTCGCCAATGCCATTGCTGAGTCTCGACGCCTTCCGGACGCCCACATTCGCACTGTCGACTGTTGCAGCCGGGTCCTATTTGCGGCTCGCCATTGACGCCATGCCGTTCCTGCTACCGTTGCTGCTGCAGATTGGCCTCGGCTATGGCGCCTTGCAGGCCGGCTCGCTGATGCTCGCCTATTTCATTGGCAATATGGCCATGAAGTCGGTGACGACGCCGACCTTGCAGCGTTTTGGCTTTCGCGGCGTGCTCATCGTCAATGGCGTGCTGAGCGTGGTCCTGCTTGCCGCCTGCAGCATCGTCATTCCATCGGTGCCGCTCTGGGGGACGGTCCTGATCCTGGGATTGTCCGGGCTTAGCCGCTCAATGCAGTTTACGGCTCTCACCAGTCTCGCGTTTTCGGACATTGACGATGTGCAGCGCCGACCCGCGAGCACGCTGATCAGCATTGTGCAGCAGGTGACGCTGGTGCTGGCGGTTGCTGTGGCGACATTTGCCCTCAAGCTCTCGCAATGGTTGCGGGGCGGCGAGGTCATGGCGCTGCTGGACCTGCAGGTTGCCATCGGAGGTATGGCCGGCTTTGCCGCCGTCGCAACCTTCCTATTGCTGAGATTGCCGGCGCGGGCGGGGGATGAAATCGCCGGTCGGGGATGAACGCGACCCGGATATTCAAGACCAGGTGAAAACCCCAATTCCCGGCGAATTTGGCTCAGACCTGCATTTGCCGCGAAGCGTTTAATTAACCCGATGCTTCCACAATAGAATTTCACCTATGCAATGCGACTGCCTGCCGGCGTGATGCTGACAGCCCCGCATCCTGGGGAGCGCAATGCTTCGACGTTTTTTCAAAGACAGGCGTGGCGCGACGGCAGTCGAGTTTGCACTGCTTGCTGGCCCATTCCTGCTGATCCTCATGGCCTCGGTGGAGCTGGGGATCAAATCGTTCATTCAGTCCGATCTCGACCGGGTGCTGAGCGAGGTGACCAGCAATCTTTCGATGAACGACAGGGATGTTGAGACGTCGGAGTCCTATATAAATCAACGCATCTGCGCGATTGCGGGGCCGCTGATAAACTGTGGCGAAATCGAAGTCGGGTCCGCTGTGGTCACAGGACGCCTGTTCGACTATCGGAACCAGTCGCTGTCCGGGCGATGGAATGTGGGCTGCGGCGGCGATGTCATCCTGATCGAGCTGACCTTCAAATATTTCGACATCATGTTTCCCTTCGCAGTGGCCGACATTGTCACCGTGAATGGTGAGAAGCGATATCGCAGCCGCGTTGTGGTGCGACGCGAACCTATTTTGTCGGGGTCGCGATGCACCTGATCAAGCGCTTTTTCAAACAGCAGCATGGCGTAGCTGTGATCGAGTTTGCGCTGCTTGTGCCCCTACTGATTGTGATCATGGCGGCGGTGGTGGAAGTGTCCAACTTCTCCATGCAAAGCCGGCGCGCAAATCTTGCGGCGACCATGGCGGCGGATTTTCTGAGCCGGGACGGTGACAACGTTCTGACTGTGGATGAGCGTCACATCGTCGAAGATATCTGGATGATCGTGAACCCGACTGCCCACCTTGCGAATACGCCGCGAGACGGGCTCTGGGCCAATGGGTACAGCCGCGCGCTGTCGTCGGTCACTTTCGCAAAGGACCCCAACTGCAAGGTCACAAACTGCCCGCTATTGCCGACAGTGCAGTGGAGTTTCCTGTTTCAGGACATCATCAAGAGTCCGATCTACGCGCATTGCAAACTGGACGTCGTCGCCAACACTGTGCCGCTCACGGGCAACAATATAAGGCAAGGGGTGGTTGGACGCGCGCCAATTGTACAGGCGGATTTTACCTATCCTTATATACCCTTGTTCCAAGGATGGCTCTTTCCCACCCTGGAGCTTCACGTCAATGCAGTTCGCAAGACACGCAACGGGGTCGCTCTCGGCCATGCGCCGGACGATTTTGTGACGCGATGCTGAAAACGTTCCGCAGATTCCTGGGCGACAGGTCCGGCAATTTCGCCATTATGACCGGTTTGCTGCTGCCACTGGTGCTGGTGGCGGGCGGTGCGGCGGTGGATTTCGGGATTGCACTGAGCTCCAGCCAGCGGCTTGGCGCCGCGGCCAACGGTGCGGTGCTGGCGGCTCTTAGCGAAGTGCAGGCGCGCGCGACAGACGCTACGCCTGTCACTGAAGCCATGATCAATGGCTATGTGCGGGAATTCTTCCTCGCTGAATCAGCAAATATTCCTTTTACCACGCTGACATCGGTCACCCCGGTGTCCAAAATTGATCGCAACGAAATCTCTACCAGCCTGAGCTTCCGTGCGGATTATGACACATCGATCATGTCTGTTTTCGGCAAGGACACGGTGCTGATTGCTGACCAGGCAAGGGCCACGGTAACCCTGCGATCCTATATCAATATCAACATCCTGGTGGATACGTCCCAGTCAATGGGTATTGGCGCTACCAACAAAGACCAGCAGCTGGTCGCGCAGGCGACTTCCCCTTCTTGTGCGTTTGCTTGCCATGACCAGGCGCGCGGCAACGCAAGTTACGAACAGGCTCGGCGGTTAGGCGCCAATATGCGCATCGATGTTGCCAGATCTGCCGTCGCCAACGCTCTGGATACCATGTTTGCTGCGGAGGAATTCAATGGACAGGTCACCGTTGGGCTCTATCGCTTCAGCAATGAATTGACGGAAATCCTGTCGCCGACAAACGCGCGCTCCGGCGACCTCGCTTATGCCAAGTCTCTCGCCAATAGTCAGATCGGGCTAGAATTGAATTATGGCGGGACCAATCAGGAGCGGGCGCTGCAGCAGATCAACGCCAAGATCCCATTCAATGGGAGTGGCAAGTCGTCCATTGACCGGCTGCAATATGTCATTGTGATCACAGATGGCGTGGAAAGTGGACAGGCTTGGTTGTCGGGTAGAAATTGGTTCCGTCATGAGCGCGCTCAGCCGAACTCTCCGAGCAGGGCCTATGAGCCGCATGAGGTGAATTATGCGCTTAAGGGTACCGCGTGCGACGCTCTAGTGGCGAAGGGCGTGAAGGTGTATTTTATTTATACCGAGTATCTTGAACCCAAATACGGGACGATCAGCAACCACGACAGAAACCGGTTTGACTTTATTTCGAAGAGTCTGTTTCCGATTATTCCCAGCCGTATGACTGAGTGCACGCGCAGCGCCAGCCAGGTGTTGAAGGCGAATACACCGACCGAAATTCACGATGCTTTCGAGGAACTGGCGCGTCGTCTGTCTTCGCCACTGCGGCTCTACTGAAGATTTGGTGCAAGCGCGGAGCGCAGCCGTCTCGCACTATCAAGCGAATTTGGTCAGCTTTTCCTGCGCCTCAGCGGCTTTGGCTTTGGCAGCGTCGGATATGCGCTGCATGGCGACGCGGGACACGATGTTGCCCATCTCTACCGACTGATTGCTCTGTACCGAGGTAAATGCGCCGGCCATAGCGGACATTTTCTGCTGCATGGCACGCGCCTCATCGCGCGCGGCACGATAAAACTGCAACCGGTCATAGGCCGGCAGTTCGTGCGCATTCCATCGGTTGGTTTTTCCGATTGCCATGGACAGAAGAATGAGCAGCAAAAGTTACCGAAAACTTAATTTAAGGTCAGGACGCTAGGCGTCTGTGGCCTTCTTGCGCATCGAAATAGTCCGAAACCGCTTCACACTATTCGCTCTGATCCGTCAGTGCTGCCAGATCACCAGACCTGCCGCGCCGGCCATCATGGCGCCTGCAGTCTTGTTGAGGCGGCCCAGGGCCTTCTCGCTCTTAAACATTTCGCGGGCCGCAGACGCCAGCCAGGCGTAGCCGCAGCCGATGATCAGCAGCACGACGACAACGATTACCGTCAGCTCGATAAAGGCGACGAGGTTCATCTGATCGAGGGGAATCACCGTGGGCAGGATGGCGAGATAGAAAACGATGGTCTTGGGATTGCCCATGGTCAGCGAGAAGCCGGCGAGGAAGGTTTTCCAGGCGTCTTCGTTCTTGGGCTTCATCTGTTCGGCGCCTGGACGAG
>JAEYTY010000033.1 GCA_023433775.1 Pseudomonadota bacterium
TGCCGCATTTTCGTCGAGTCTTCATCAGACCGATGTGGTGGACTGGCGCCGTCTGCAGCGGCACGTAGGCTGCATGGCCGATCACACTGGCCAGAAAAATCAGTTCGCCGCGTCCGATATCGAATGAAAGCAGTGCCTGTGTGTCGGCGCGAAATATAACCCAGATGGCCCCAAGACCTGCCGTGCCAAGGGCAATCAGGACGTCCGGTCCAGTCCGTTGGCCGATGAACAACATTTCGCAAACCCTGCGCTGATCAGCGGCATGAGGGTGAAGACTGCTCCTGTCTGGACCGGGCTGGTGAACTCCAGCGCTCGTAGCCGTGGCAAATCCTTCCTAACAGATGCGTTGATGATTAGCGATCGTCCGTCCGAGATCGGCGAAAGAGCGGTACCCGGCGATTGGGAAGGTGATCTTATTCTTGGGCTCGGCAGCTCCGCAATCGGTACGCTGGTGGAACGGACGACACGGTTCACAATGCTCCTGCACCTCCCACGCATGGAACGTCATGGGATGGACAAATCTGTCAAAAACGGTCCAGCGCTTGCCGGTCATGGGGCCGAAGCCGCCCGCGACGCGATCGCAGGCACCATCATGGATCTACTAGCACACCTTCGCAGATCACTGACTTGGGACCAGGGCGCGGAGATGGCTTAGCATGCTCGACTGCGCATCGACACTGGGCTCGATATCTATTTCTGCGACCCTCAAAGCCCCTGGCAGCGCGGGAGCAACAAGAACACCAACGGCCTGCTGCGTCAGTACTTTCCAAAAGGGAGGGATCTCAGCCAGCATGGTGCCGGTGAACTCAGCGCCGTAGCCCATGCGCTGAAGAGCAGGCCACGCAAGACCCTGGGCTGGCGTACACCTGCAGAGGCGCTCAACGGTTTGCTCAAATCAGATATGATCGAGGGTGTTGCGACGACCGGTTGAATCTGCCGGCGACGTAAACGAGGAGGGTCCGAAACAGGTCGCCGGTAGACGGTGATTTAGACGGTTTTCCCTGTTAATTTGGCGGCTCAGTCGTGATGAAAGACCTCTTCCATCATCGCCCACCATTCCCCTTCCTGACAGCTGCCTAGAGGTGTTTGGCAGGGGATGGTGAAAGACCACCATTCTTGGTTCTTGGGGTCTGCTGCCATTTTTGCCATATCGGCCCTAAAGTCGTTACCATGGTACTCCCAGGTGCCGAACAGCAGGTTCTCCGGTTCGCGAAGAAAGATGGTGTAGTTGCGGATATTGCAGAGCGAGATCAGGTCGAGGATCTCCGGCCAGACCTTGGCATGCAGCTGCTTGTATTCTGCGATCATCTCCGGCTTGACGCCTATAACCATCCCCATGCGCTGCATTCTGGCCTCCTCAGTAGTGTCAATGCCGTCGGCGCCCAAAGACACAGGCTTAGATAAGTCTTAGAACCGCGCCACGTTGAGATTGTAGAAGCGGACGGCATTGCCGCCAAAGACGGCGTCGTGGTGCTCTGGCGGCACAATGTTGAGGCATTGGGTCAGCCAGGCCTGGTACTCTCCAGCAAGTCGTAGAACAGGCCAGTCACTTCCCCAGATCACGCGCTCAGGCCCAAAGAGCTCCAGGACGGTTTCGGCATAGGGCCGCACAGCGGCCGGCTTCTGGTCGCCAGCCTCTGTCAGCAGGCCCGACAGCTTACAATGAACATTGGGAAGTTCGGCAAGTGCCTTCATCCGCGCGTACCAGTCGACGAACCTGCCCTCCGCAATCAAGGGCTTCGCACAGTGATTGACGACGATCGGCAGCCGCGTCGACCGGCGGGCGAAGTCGAGGAGCGCATCGAGGTGCCTGGGCAGCACCAGTGCATCGAAGACGAGTCCATGCTCAACCATCGCGGAAACGGCAGGCTCCAGCGCAGGATCATCGATCCAGCGATCATCCGCGATATCCTGCAGCATCGGCCGGAAGCCCTTGAGCTTGGGGGTCTGCGCCAGTCGCGTGATGGCAGCGGGTGCATCCGGCGATTTCAGGTCCGTCCAGCCGACGACGCCGAGGATGGAGGAATTCTCACCGGCCAACTCCAGCATGAACTGGGTGTCCGCATCCGTCTCCATGGTCTGCACCAGCACAGTCCCGTCGATCTGCGCACCAACCAGAAGCGGTTGCAGGTCCTCCGGCATGAAATCGCGGTGGATCGCCGCCAGTTCTGCGGGAGGCCATTGTCCCTCCCGGTCGGCAAGGCGCCAGAAATGCTGGTGGGAGTCGATTCGCATGTTGTTACGCTCCGTCACGCGGAAGCGGGACGCCTTCAGCAACTAGTCCGCGCTCGCGCAGCCGCTGCCAGAAACTGTCGGGGATGTGTTCGGAGAACCAGGCAAGGTTGGACTGGATTTGATCGGCCGTGCGGGCGCCGGACACGATAGTGACGGCTGCGGGGTGGAGGATCGGGAACTGCAAAGCTGCAGCCTGCAGGCTCACGCCTTCGTCCTCGCAGGCTGCGCGCAGCGCATCGACCCGCGCCAGAGCCTCGGCCGGTGCATCGGCGTAGTTGAACTTCCTGTTGCCGGCCAGGATACCCGAGTTGAACGGCCCGGCGACCACAATGCCGACGCCCCGGCGGGCGCATTCATCCATGAGCGGCAGGCTTTCCTGTTCCAGGAGCGTGTAGCGGCCCGCGAGCATGGAGACGTCGATGTCGAAGACCTCCAGCGTATCGCGGATGACTTCCCACTCGTTGACGCCCAGACCGACGGCCTTGGTCGAGCCTTCGTCCCGGAGCTTGCCCAACGCCCGGAACCCGCCGCCATCGGTCAACTGGCTCCAGTAGTGTTCGTGCTTGTCTCCATGGGTCATGCGGCCGATGTCGTGTACGTAAAGGATATCAGGCTTGAGCATGCCGAGGCGCTGCTGGCTTGCCTCGAAGGATCGCATGATGCCGTCATAGCTGTAGTCGTAGACCGGCCGGAAGGGGAGCGGCCGCACGTAACCATCCTCCTCCTCGCCGACGGTCACATCCGGCGTCATGACACGGCCGACCTTGGTGCTGATGACGTATGCGTCGCGCGGCAGGTCCGTCAGCATCGTGCCGAGCCGACGTACCGAGCGGGTGTAACCGTAGAAGGGGGCCGTATCGAAATAGCGTATGCCGGCATTCCAGGCGGCCTTGAACGCACCGGCCGATTCCTCGTAGCTGGTCACGCGGTAGAGG
>JAEYTY010000045.1 GCA_023433775.1 Pseudomonadota bacterium
GTGCCGTGGCGTACGCGGGCTTCTGGCTGCTCTCGGAGCTGTGGGTGCTGGTGCTGACCCTGGTCATCGCGGTCTACCTCGCCCGGGTGCTCGACAGCCCCACCCGCTGGCTCCGGTCGAAGGGAGCTCCACCCGCGCTGGCGGCGCTCACAGCCGTGCTCGGCCTGCTGGGTGCCTTCGCCCTCATGGTCGCCTTGCTCGTGCCCCGGATCACCGAGGAGTTCGACGCCCTGGGTCCCACCCTCACCGAGGCCACCGACGACGTCGAGACCTGGCTGGTCGAAGACTCCCCCTTCGACCTGAGCCGCGAGGACGTGAAGGAGCTGCGGGCCACGGTGTCCGATGCTGCGAGGGACTCGTTCCAGGGGTCCGAGGGGAGCCTGGTGTCGGGCGCGATCGTGGCGGTCGAGGTGCTCACCGGACTGATCCTCTCGCTGGTCACCACGTTCTTCATCCTCAAGGACGGCAGCGCCTTCCAGGCCTGGTGCCTCGGCCGGCTGCCCGCCCGTCGACAGACCCTGGCCAACCGTCTCGGCAGCAGGGCGTGGAACACGCTCGGCGGGTACCTGAAGGGGGTCGGGATCCTCGGCACCCTGGAGGGTGCGATCCTCGGTGTCACCATCACGCTCGTGGGCGGCGAGCTGGCCTGGCCGGTGGCGATCCTCACGTTCTTCGCGTCGTTCGTGCCGATCGTCGGCGCGGTGGTCTCGGGGGTGGTGGCCGTGCTCGTCGCCCTCGCCACCGCGGGCACCGGCCCTGCGGTGATCGTGGCCATCACCGCCCTCGTCATCCAGCAGCTCGACAACGACCTGCTCGCCCCGGTCATCTACGGCCGATCGCTGCAGCTCCACCCGCTGGTCGTCCTCTTCTCGATCGTGGTGGGCGGTGCGCTGTTCGGCCTCGGCGGCACGATCCTGGCCGTGCCCGTCACCGCCGTGGTGGTCAACGTCCTGTCGGAGGCCCGCAAGCGCGACGTGCCGCTCGACGACGGCACCGTCGAACCGGTCGTCGCTGAACAGCCGGCCTGACCAGACGACGCAACAGGACCACACAACGGGACGACCGGACGGAACCCCTTCCGAGCAGAACCCACCCGAGCCGAATTTCGATGCGGGGGTGTCGGAGTTTCGCTCCGGGGGACGATGGAGTGGTGATGGACGCCTTCGGACGGCTCGGGAAACCGACGTGAGCAACGTGGGACGCACCGCTGCGGCGGGCTCCGACGCCGGCCGCGGCTCCGGTCAGGGTGCCGCCGACGGGGCCGTCGCCGCCTCTGCACTCCTCGACGGGTACGAGCGATCGCTCCCCCAGGTCTACGGCTACCTCGTCGCCCGCTGCGGCTCGGCGGCCGTGGCCGAGGACCTCACCTCGGAGACCTTCCTGGGTGCCGTCGCTGCCGTCCAGGCGGGCAAGGCGCCGATGCCGACCACCGCCTGGCTGGTGGGCATCGCCCGCCACAAGCTGGTCGACCACTGGCGACGCCAAGAGCGCGAGCAGCGGAAGCTGCGGGCGGTGGCCGACCTCCACGACGACGTCGACGACCCGTGGGACGCACGCCTCGACGTCACCAGGGCCCGCGAGGTGCTGGCCACCCTCGGCCCGCACCACCGGAGCGCGCTGGTACTGCGCTACCTCGACGGGCTCACCGTCCCGGAGGTGGCCCAACACCTCGACCGGACGGTCCACGCCACGGAGGCGCTGCTCGTCCGCGCTCGGAGGGCCTTCCGGTCCCACTACGAGGACGGCACGTCCCGAACCGACAGCACGGAAGGAGGCGACCATGTCTGACCAGCACGACCCGGCCGGTGTCGACCCTCTGCGCCAGCTGCGCCTCCCGGTGACCCCGCTGTCGCCCCGGCCCGGCTTCTCCGCCGAGCTGCGCCGGACCATCGAGGCCGCCCTCGCCCGACCCGTCACCCCACACACCACCCCTGCCACCGCCACGGAGGTCGACATCCACATGACCGACACGACCGACACCACCCTCACCACCGACGCGACGCCGGGTACGGCCCCACGCTCCAAGCCGGTGCTGAGCCCGTACCTCGCCGTGCCCCGTGCCGCCGAGGCCATCGAGTGGTACCGAGACGTCCTCGGTGCCGTGGAGACCACGCGGTTCGTCGGTGACGACGGCCGGGTCGGCCACTGCGAGATGGTCCTCGCCGGCAGCACGATCATGCTCGCCGACGAGTTCCCCGAGATCGGCGTCCACGGACCCGGCCACTACGGCGGCACCTCGGTGATGCTCCACCTGGAGCTGGCCGACGTCGACTACACGTACGAGCGGGCGGTCGACGCCGGGGCCGAGGGACAGCGCCCGCCGGCCGACCAGGGACACGGCAACCGCAACGCCACGATCGTCGACCCCTTCGGCCACCGCTGGATGCTGAGCCAGCCGCTGCCGGTCGGAGGATCCGCCGGAGGCACGCCGTCCACCGACGAAGCCGGCGCAGCCCAGGCCGTCGAGACCGTCCAGACCGGGGGCAGCGAGTGGAAGGTCACCGGACGGGCGCCGGTGGAGCCGGGGTACCTCACGATCAACCCCGACGACCCGGGTAGGGCGTTGGAGTTCTTCGCAGCCCTGTTCGCCTGGGACTTCACCCACGCCAACCCTGACGGCAGCGGCCACGTCGGCAACACCAAGTTCCCGATGGGCATCGCATCGGCCCGCTACGGCGCCGATGCCGGTCACGGAGCCACCACCATCTACTTCAGGGTCGACGACCCCGAGCACTACGCCCGCCTGGTGGAGCAGCTCGGCGGTCGGGTCCTGGCCCGCAACGACTACGACTCCGGAGCCAGCATCACCTGTGAGGACGACCAGGGCTACCGCTTCGAGCTCTGGCAGCCCGCCGCCGGCTACTGAACCGACACGAAGCTGCGGCCCGTGCCGAGATCCTCAGACGTGATCGGCGACGATCGTCCGGACGCCGGCCACGAAGCGCTCGACGTCTTCGGGGGTGGTGGTGAAGCTGGTCATCCACCGGACCAGCGACTGCGTGAGGTCCCACTCCCAGAAGAACGACCACTCCTGTAGCGGGACGATCGCCGCGGCCGGCACCGTCACGAACACCGAGTTCACCTGGGGCGGACCGGTGAGCGACACGCCAGGGATGTCGGCAGCGGCGTCGGCCAGCGAGCGGGCCATCTCGTTGGCGTGGCGGGCGTTGCGCAACCACAGGTCGTCGTCGAGCAGGGCCAGCACCTGAGCCGCCACGAACCGGGCCTTGGACGCGAGCTGTCCGGCCTGCTTGCGGACGAAGCGGGCGTGCTCGGCCAGCTCGGGACGGAGGTACACCACGGTCTCGCCGTACATGGCCCCGTCCTTGGTGAGCCCGAGCGTCATCACGTCGACACCGGTGTCGCGGACCATCGTCGGCAGGTCGGTGTCCAGCGCGATCAGGGCGTTGGCGATGCGGGCACCGTCGAGGTGGACCAG
>JAEYTY010000131.1 GCA_023433775.1 Pseudomonadota bacterium
CCTGGAGAACATAATGGCCCTGCCGACGACCACCCGCCGCTCCTTCCTCAAAGGCGCTTCTGCCACTGCCGCTACCCTGCTTGCCGCCAAGACCCTCTTTCCCGCCGGCGCCTTCGCGCAGGGCGCGGGTCCGGAAGTGTCCGGCACCAAGCTGGGCTATATCGCCCTCACCGATTCCGCCCCTCTGATCATCGCCAAGGAAAAGGGCCTCTTCGACAAATATGGCCTGCCCGACATGGCCATCGAAAAGCAGGCGAGCTGGGGCGCGACGCGCGACAACATGGCCCTTGGTTCCGCCAGTGGCGGCATTGATGGCGGCCACATCCTACGCCCCAAGGTCCACCTCTATTCGTCCGGCTCGGTGATGCAGAACAACCAGCCGCTGCCCATGTATACCCTGCTCAACCTCAATGAGGACTGCCAGGGCCTGTCCGTGGCGCAGGCCTATGCCGAGACCGGCGTCGGCATCGACTCCAGCCCGCTCAAGGAAGCCTTTGCCAAAGCCAAGGCCGAAGGCAAGGCGCCCTCCGCCGCCATGACCTTCCCCGGTGGCACCCACGATCTGTGGCTCCGCTACTGGCTCGCTGCCGGCGGCATTGTCCCCAATGTCGATGTCGATGTCATCGTCGTGCCGCCTCCGCAAATGGTCGCCAATATGAAAGTCGGCACCATGGATGCCTTCTGCGTCGGCGAGCCGTGGAACGAGCAACTCGTCAATCAGGGCATTGGCTTCACCGCCGCCACCACGGGCGAGCTCTGGTTCAACCATCCCGAAAAAATCCTCGGAATGCGCGCCGACTGGGTCGATGCCAACCCACAAGCCACCAAGGCGATCCTCATGGCCGTGATGGAAGCCCAGCAATGGTGCGAAAGCATGGACAACAAGCAGGAGATGGCCGAAATCATCGGCCGCCGCCAGTGGTACAATGTTCCCGTCGCCGACATCATCGGCCGCATCAAGGGCGACATCAATTACGGCAATGGCCGCGTCGAAACCGGCACCAATCTCTACATGAAATTCTGGGGCGAAAACGGCTCGGTCTCCTATCCGTGGAAGAGCCTCGACACCTGGTTCATGACCGAGAACATCCGCTGGGGCTATTTCCCGGCATCCACCGATGTGAAGGCGCTGGTCGACCAGACCAACCGCAGCGACCTCTGGCTCGAAGCCGCCGCCGAACTCGGCCTCACCAACCTGCCCTCGGGCGACAGCCGGGGCGTTGAAACCTTCTTTGACGGCAAGGTCTTCGATCCCGCCGATCCCCAGGCCTATCTCGACAGCCTCGACATCAAGTCGATGGCATAGCGCATTCTGGGTTCGCCCGGCGCGAACCCACCACAAGGTCATTCCCGCGAAAGCGGGAACCCCTGTTTCCCAAAACTGAGGTCCCCGCTTTCGCGGGGATGACTCGGTGAAAGTCCGAAGTTGAACCCTTGAGGGAGAGCCCCATGACCCTGCCCGCCACCGACGACAGCAATGTCACCGCCCTGCCCTTCAAGGGTAAATCCGCCACCGTCACCGCCATCGCGCCCCCGGCCCGCAAAATCGATTTCGCCGCCATCGGCGGCAATCTTGCCAAGAACATCATCCCGCCGCTGATCGTGCTCGCCATCATCCTCACCGTCTGGCAGGTGGTGTTTTCCCAGCCCGGCTCGTCGCTGCCGCCGCCCAGCGAAGTCTGGAACCAGAGCTATGACCTGATCGTCGATCCCTTCTTCGTCTATGGCTCGCAGGATATCGGCCTCGGCCTTCGCGTCTTCACTTCGCTGCAGCGCGTCGCCATCGGCTTCGGCTTCGCGGCAATCATCGGCATCGCCATCGGCGCCGTGATCGGCCAGTCGATCTGGATGATGCGCGGGCTCGATCCGATCTTCCAGATCCTGCGTACCGTGCCGCCGCTGGCCTGGCTCCCCATTTCGCTCGCCGCCTTCATGGATAGCGGCCCCTCGGCCATCTTCGTCATCTTCATCACCGCCATCTGGCCGGTGATCATCAATACCGCCGTGGGCGTGCGCAATATCCCCGAGGATTATCGCAATGTCGCCCGCGTCCTGCGCCTCAACCAGCTCGAATTCTTCACCCGCATCATGGTCCCCGCCGCCGCGCCCTATATCTTCTCCGGCCTGCGCATCGGTGTCGGCCTCTCCTGGCTCGCCATTGTCGCCGCCGAAATGCTCACCGGCGGCGTCGGCATCGGCTTCTTCATCTGGGATGCGTGGAACAGCTCCCGCCTGACCGACATCATCGTCGCGCTCATCTATATCGGCGTCGTCGGCTTCATCCTCGATCGCCTCGTCGCCCTTATCGGCTCCATCGTCACCCGCGGCACCAGCGCAAGTTGATGAGCGTGTTTCAACCCGGCATCCATCGGCTCCTTCCCTCCCTCCCCCTTGAGGGGAGGGTAGCGCCGCTAGGCCTGCAGGGCCGTAGCAAAGCTGGGGTGGGGGTCCGTCGGTGGGCCACACAACCACCCCCTCCCTCGATCCCTCCCCTCAAGGGGGAGGGAGGCGAAAGAGCCAATCCATCCAGCTTGTCCAATCAACCTCAGGGACAAAGATCATGACCTATCTGCAAATCTCCGCCGTCGGCAAAACCTTCACCCGGGGCGCTGCCACCACCGAGGTGCTGCGCGATATCAATCTCGATATCGAAAAGGGTGAATATGTCTCCATCATCGGCCATTCAGGCTGCGGCAAGTCCACCCTGCTCAATCTTGTCGCCGGCCTGACGGAAGTGTCCACCGGCGGCATCATTCTCGAAAATGCCGAGGTCCACACCCCCGGCCCAGACCGCGCCGTGGTTTTCCAAAACCATTCCCTGCTGCCCTGGCTCACCGTCTACGAAAACGTCAATCTCGCCGTCGCCAAGGTCTTCGGGCGCACCAAAACGCCCGCCCAGCGCCATGAATGGATCATGGACAATCTCAACCTCGTCCAGATGGCCCATGCCAAGGACAAGCGTCCCACCGAAATTTCCGGCGGCATGAAGCAGCGCGTTGGCATTGCCCGCGCCCTCGCCATGGAGCCGAAAATCCTGCTGCTCGACGAGCCCTTCGGCGCGCTCGACGCCCTCACCCGCGCCCATCTTCAGGACCAGATGATGGAAATCCACCAGCGGCTGGGCAATACCATGATCATGATCACCCATGACGTGGACGAGGCCGTGCTGCTGTCCGACCGTATCGTGATGATGACCAATGGCCCCGCCGCCACCATCGGCGAAGTGCTCGAAGTCCCGCTCGAGCGCCCCCGCCGCCGGCTCGACCTCGCCACCGACCGCACCTATCTCAAGTGCCGCGAAGCCGTGCTCAAATTCCTCTATGAGCGCCACCGTTTCGTGGAAGCGGCGTGATCCTCGAATGGCGGAAAAACTCGTCATTATCGGCAATGGCATGGCGCCGGGACGGATGCTTGAGCATCTCCTCGACGCCGACCCGGCGCGCTACGACATCACCATTTTCAACGCCGAGCCGCGCGTCAATTACAACCGCCTCATGCTCTCGCCGGTACTGGCCGGCGAGAAGACGTTTGCCGACATCATCACCCACGATGATCACTGGTATGCCAGCCACAACATCACGCTCCACAAGGCTGCGCCCGTTTCGCTGATCGACCGCGTCAACAAGCGTGTTCTTTCCACCAATAGTGTCGTGGCGGACTATGATCGCCTGGTGATCGCCACGGGCTCCAACCCCTTCGTGCCACCTCTGCCGGGCACCAATCTTCCCGGCGTCATCACCTTCCGCGACCTCGACAATGTCGAAGCCATGATCGCCGCCAGCGCGTGCGGCGGCCACGCCGTCATTCTCGGCGGCGGCATTCTCGGCCTCGAAGCCGCCGCCGCTCTGCGCCTCCGCGGCATGGCGGTCACCGTCCTTCATCGCTCGGCCAATATCATGGAGCGCCAGCTCGATCCCGCCGCCGGCAAACTGCTCGCAAGAGCATTGGTCGACCGTGGCATCACCATCCTCACCAATGCCCACACCGCCGAAATCATCGGGCCGGATTGCGTCACCGCCATTCGCCTGAATGATGGAAGCGAAATCCCCGCCGATCTCTTCGTCATGGCCGTCGGCATCGCCCCAAATACGGGCCTCGCCCGCGCCGCCGGTCTCGCCGTCAATCGCGGCATCGTCGTCGATGACCAGATGCGCACCGACGATCCGCATATCTATGCGCTGGGCGAATGCGCCGAACATCGCGGCCAGTGCTATGGTCTCGTCGCGCCGCTCTACGACATGGCGGAAACCCTCGCGCAGACGCTTCTCGGCGCGGAGGCAGTCTATAACGGATCGCTCACCGCCACCCGTCTCAAGGTCACCGGCATAGACGTGTTTTCGGCGGGCGATTTCAAGACCGCCCCCGACCGCGAAGACATCGTCCTCCACGACGCCAGTGCCGGCATCTATAAACGCCTCATCCTCAAAAACGACCGCCTCATCGGCGCCGTCCTTTATGGCGAAACCGCTGACGGCCCGTGGTTCTTCGATCTCATCCAGGGCGGCGCCGACACGCGCGCCATGCGTGACACGCTGATATTCGGTCCGTCCTATCAGGGGAGTGCCCCGCTGGACCCTATGGTGGCCGTTGCAGCCTCGCAGGATAATCTCCGCTGCAACGGCCTGAATTCTCGTGGTCTTCGGACGGTAGGTCTCCTGCCCTCCCTCCCCCTTGAGCGGAGGGTAGCGCCGCTAGGCCCATCGGGCCGTAGCAAAGCTGGGGTGGGGGTGGTTTTGTTTTCCTCTGATGGACCCCCACCCTCGTTCCCTCCCCTCAAGGGGGAGGGAGGCGAAGGAACCAAAAACACCTACCGGCAAGCCGCATGACCACAACCCGCACCACCTGCCCCTATTGCGGCGTCGGTTGCGGCGTCCTCGCAACTCCCCAACCGGACGGCAGCGTTACCATTGCGGGTGATCCCGATCACCCCGCCAATTTTGGCCGCCTTTGCTCCAAAGGTTCGGCCTTGGGGGAAACGCTCTCACTCGAAGGCCGCCTGCTTCACCCCGAAATCAACGACAGGCGCGCGAGCTGGGACGAAGCGCTCGACTTTGTCGCGAGTACCTTCAAGCAAACCATCGCCGAACATGGCCCGAATGCCGTTGCCATCTACGGTTCCGGCCAGCTTCTCACCGAGGACTACTACGTCGCCAACAAGCTGATGAAAGGCTTCATCGGCTCAGCCAATATCGACACCAATTCCCGCCTCTGCATGGCCTCGTCCGTCGCCGGCCACAAGCACGCCTTCGGCTCCGACACCGTCCCCGGCAATTACGAGGATTTGGAGCAGGCTGACCTGATCGTGCTGGTCGGCTCCAATCTCGGCTGGTGCCACCCGGTGCTCTATCAGCGCATTGCCGCCGCCCGGACCGCGCGCCCGGAAATGAAGGTCGTCCTCATCGACCCCCGCCGCACCGTCACCAATGACATTGCCGAACTCCACCTGCCCATCGCCCCCGATGGGGACAGCGCCCTGTTCGTCGGCCTTCTCGCCCATCTCGCGCAGAATGGCGCCACCGACCCCGACTATATCGCCGCCCATACGACCGGCTTCGACGCCGCCCTGCTGGCCGCCGAAGATTGGGACGTTGCCCGCGTCGCCGAAGCCACCGGCCTCGCCCCTCTGGCAATCAGCCGCTTTTACGATCTCTTCGCTCGCACCGAAAAAGTCGTCACCGTCTATTCGCAGGGCGTCAATCAGTCCGCCTCCGGCACGGACAAGGTCAATGCCATCATCAATTGCCATCTGGCGACGGGCCGCATTGGCCATCCTGGCATGGGGCCCTTCTCGGTCACCGGCCAGCCCAACGCCATGGGCGGGCGCGAAGTCGGCGGCCTCGCGAATATGCTGGCCGCCCATATGGACTTCACCGCCGAGTCCATTGCCCGTGTCTCCCGCTTCTGGGGCGCGCCCGGCATAGCCCAGCAACCGGGCCTGAAAGCCGTCGATCTCTTCGCCGCCATGGCGCGCGGCGAGATCAGGGCCGTCTGGATAATGGCCACCAACCCGGTCGATTCCATGCCCGAGGCCGACGCCGTCCGCGCCGTGCTCCAGGCCTGCCCCTTCGTCGTCGTCTCCGACATGAACCGCAATACCGACACGATGGCGTTCGCTCATGTCCGCCTGCCCGCCGCCGGCTGGGGCGAAAAGGATGGCACGGTCACCAATTCAGAGCGCCGCATTTCCCGCCAGCGCCCCTTCCTCCCCCTGCCCGGCGAGGCAAAGCCCGACTGGTGGATCATCAAGGAAGTCGCCCGCCGCCTCGGCCATGGCCGCGCCTTTTCCTATTTCTCCCCCGCCCAGATTTTCGCCGAACACGCCGCCCTCTCGTCTTACGAAAATGACGGCACCCGCGACTTCGACCTCTCCGGCCTCTCCGGCACGGACTACGAAAACCTCGCCCCGGTCCAATGGCCCGTTCGCCACAAGCCAAAAGCCCGCATGTTCAGCGACGGCCATTTCTTCACGCCGGATGGCAAGGCCCGTTTCGTCCCCATCCAGCCTCCCCCGCCCTTCGCGCCCGCGCCCGGAACCTTCATCCTCAACACGGGCCGCGTGCGCGATCACTGGCACACCATGACCCGCACCGGCAAAGCTGCCCGCCTCTCCGCCCACATGGCCGAGCCCTTCGTCGAAATTCACCCCGCCGATGCCGAAGCGCTGAACATCCGCCGCGCCAGCCTCGTCCGCCTCTCGAGCCGCCATGGCAGCGCAACTGTCCGTGCCCTCGTCACCGACCGCCAGCGCCGCGGCCAGCTCTTCTCGCCCATGCACTGGACCGACCAGTTCGCCTCCAATGGCCGCGTCGATGCCCTGGTTACGGCCAAGACCGATCCCGTCTCGGGCCAGCCCGCCCTCAAAATGGCGCAGGTCCATGCCGAACCCGCCGCGATTGCGCTCTACAGCTTCTTCGTCGCCCCCGAAAAACCCGCCCTTTCCAGCGACTATTGGGCCATAGCTCCCGCCCCCGGGGGCTGGCGCGGCGAACTCGGCTTTGCTGCCGAACCCGCAGACTGGCCTGCCTTCCTCGCCGACACCTTCGGCACGAGTGCCGCCTTCCAGTCCATCCGCAACGAGCATTCCGGCCGCCGCGCCTTTGCCCTGATCGACAATGGCCGCCTCACCGCCGCGCTCTACCTCTCGCCCGACCCGGTCCTCGTTTCCCGCCAATGGGCCGTCGGCCTCCTCGCCGAAACCGATCTCACCGCCTCCACAGTGCTCGCCGGACGCCCCGGCGCAGACCGTCCCGATGGCGGCGCCATTGTCTGCTCGTGCTTTTCGGTGGGCATCAACACCATCACCCAGGCGGTCAGCCATCACGGCTGCTCATCCGTCGAAGCCGTCGGCGCCCTCACCCGCGCCGGCACCAATTGCGGCTCCTGCCGCGCCGAAATCAGGGGAATCCTCGATGCAAACCATCTCGCCGCAGCCGAATAGCGCCAGAATTGCTCCCTTGGCCGTCCTGCCGGTTTTCTTCGACCTGCGCGGCAAGCGCGTCGTGGTCATCGGCGGCGACGAACCGGCCGCCTGGAAGATCGAACTTCTGGCTGCGGCAGGCGCGCAGGTAGACGTTTATGCCGAAGAAATCTGCGAAGAACTCCAATCCCTCGCGGCAACGCCGACCATCACCATCCACAACCGCCCCTGGTCTCCATCCGACCTTACTGCCGCCGCCCTCGCCATCGCCGATCTTGAATCCGACGCCGAAGCCCACGCCTTCATCGCCGCCGCCAAAGTCGCCGCGGTCCCCTATAACGTCATCGACCGCCCCGAATTCTGCCAGTTCCAGTTCGGCGCCATCGTCAATCGCTCGCCCGTTGTCGTGGGCATTTCCACCGCCGGCGCCGCGCCCATTCTCGGCCAGGCCGTCCGCCGCCGCATCGAAACGCTCCTTCCGCAGACCCTTACCCTCTGGGCGCAACTCGCCGCCAAAGTCCGCGATCAGGTCATGGCCCGCCTCGCGGTCGGCCCCCAGCGCCGCGCCTTCTGGGAGCGCCTCGCCGAAAACGCCTTCGGCACCCGCGCCCCCGAAGCCGTCGACGAAACCGTCACCCTCGCCACCGCGCCACAAACCGGCCGGGTCACCCTGGTCGGCGCCGGTCCCGGTGAGGCCGATCTCCTCACCATCAAGGCCGTCCGCGCCCTGCAATCCGCCGATGTGATCCTCTTTGACGATCTCGTCTCGTCCGAAGTGCTTGAGCTCGCCCGCCGCGAGGCCAAGCGAATGCTCGTCGGCAAGCGCGCCCAGCGCGAAAGCTGCGCACAGGACGACATCAACGCCATGATGCTGAGCCTCGCCCGGCAGGGCAAACACGTCGTCCGCCTCAAATCCGGCGACCCGATGATTTTTGGCCGCGCCGGCGAAGAGATCGAAATGCTCGAAAGCCACGGGATTGCGGTCAGTGTCGTGCCCGGCATTTCCGCCGGCCTCGCCCTTGCCAGCCGCCTGGGCCTCTCGCTCACCCACCGCGACCACGCCCAGTCCGTCCGCTTCGTCACCGGCCATTCGCGCAAGGGCGTGTTGCCGACCACGCTCAACTGGTCAGCGCTCGCCGATCCGGCTACCACCTCGGTCTATTACATGAGCCGCCGCACCCTGCCCGGCATCGTCGCCGAACTCACCGCCAAGGGCATGAGTGAAACCACCCCCGCCATCATCGCCGGAAACATCGGCCGCGCCGAAGAGCAAATCTGGCGCGGCACGATTGGCCAAGCCGTCACCGCCGTCGAGACATTCCCGCTCTCGGCCCCAACCATCTTTGCAATCGGCGATGCCTTGAAGGCGAAGGCCGTCACCGCCCAAATCGATTTGGAACCCAGTTGCGCCGCTATCGGCTAAAGCAGCATCTCGCGCAGGTTCGCTTTGGCCGGACCGGCATAATGCCCGATCACCGCGGCGGATTCTTCGCGCGCGGAGCTGCCCCGCCTGCAAATCTCGAGCAGCCCATCATCAAGCCCGCTCTGGCGGTCAAACCGGTCAGCCAGTCGGATTTTCAGCCGCAGGCCCAGCGCCAATATCCGCTGGCTGAGCGCAATGCCCTGCGCCAGCCGCTCGATATTGGCGACGCCATTGGTCCACAAGTCTTCGACCCCAAACGAGGTATCCCCGCCCGAGGCATAAAGCGTACGCCCCAGCAGCAGCCGCAATTCTTCCACCATGGCCTGCATCAGCTTGGGCCATTGGATAAAGGCGACGTCTTCCGGTCCCTGATTGCCGTCCAGCGGCAGGCCGGACACCATGCCGCTCAGCAGCCATTTGATCCGGCCAAGTTCCGCCGACGCGGAAAACATCAGCGCCTCGATCACGGCCGCGCTGCGCACCGCCAACAGCGGCAGCAGGAAACTCGCCTGTGAATAAGGCCGCGCGCCGTCCGGCCCCTCAGCCATGATTGGATTGCCCGATGCTTCGCCCAGCTGCTTATCGATTTCGGCGATAAATTCGCAATAGGCGGCAAACAGCAGAGCACTGGTTTCCGGAATGGCGCGAAACGAAACCGGCCATTGCGCCCCGCCTGTCAAGGCAGCGTCAGACCCGCGGGCAATATGGTCCAGCGCCGCCTTGGGCACGTCCCCCACAAGCCGCGCATAGCCCAGCACTCCCGTGTCGGCCCGGCCCAGCGCAATGTCGGAGCGCATGGCGTCAAGCTGCATGGCCCAGAGCGCCCTCAGCGACGGCACAGTGCTCGCCGCATAGCCCAGATGCACGAATGAGCCATTGATCAGCGCCATGCCCTCGCCGCGCCGCAGTGCAAAGCGCTCGCCCCCACGCTCCAGATGTGCCAGCACCGAGCGGGCCCAATGCGCGCCCGGGATCACGTCCCCGCAGGAATAACTGCTCTGGACCGGCACGCTGGGGTGAAACCCATTATCCTCGAAGGCCGCCAGCAGCGCCGCATAAAGCGGTTCGGTCAGCGTCGCGCCGCCATGGCTCAATTGCTGCAGCTTGGTGGCCATAATGGTCAGCGCCACATCCTGCGCATAGTCGGGCGCGTCGGAGATGGTGTGGCTCTCGATCAGCTCGCGTTGAAAGCGGGTCGCCGCTCCCTCGCTCAGCCGATGATCGTCCCGGTGCCCTGAGAGGGTGTTGAAGCCATAAATCTGCGCCTCGGGATTGTCGCCGAGATAGGCCAGCAATGCCTCATAGCCGGCGGCCACCCGGCTCCGCCCTTCGAGCCATTCAGGCGCCGCGTTTCGGCTGGCAACAGCATCGAGAAGGGTGTTGAGCCGGTTCAAGTGCGTCTCCGATTGGTGAGCGCAATCGCGGCCATGAGCACGATCACGAAGGCCACCCATTGCAGCATATTGGGTGAAATGAGCTGGCCAATGTCAAAAATGCCCGGCACCCCGTCATTGACCAGATGCGGCTCGGTCAGCGAGAACCAGCTGATATTGAGCAGCAGATCGAAAATCTGCAAGGCGCCGATCATCACGATACCGACCTGTAGCAGCTTTTGCCGTTTCTGCCCGCGCATTTCAAACAGCGCCGCAATCTTGGCGTCCACTGCCACATGCTTGTCGCGCACATTGGCGATCAGTTGTTCCATCTCAAACACGTCGACCAGCGTCTCGGCAAAAGCCTTGCGCTCCGATTGCAGGCCGATCATCAGATCGTTGAATTCGGCACGGGCGAAGTCGGAAAAGGCCGAAATACGCGCCGCCCGCCGATGCATTTTCCCCACCGTGTTGTCGTTCCGGTCCGGCCCGATGCTGACATAGAAGCGTTTCAGCCGGTCCGAGAAAGTGTCGAAGATGATGTAGAAGAACTGCACCATGCGCAGCGCCGCCAGCAGATCCTCGGCGCCATCATCATTGATCAGCAGATTATTGCCCGGCTTGATGCTGATGTAGTGGTCCTGCGCCAGGGCATGTTTGGTCTGCCCGTTGAGCCGTGCCCAGGCCGCCGCTGTTTCGTGGAAACCCTTTTCCACATTGGTAATGCTCATGGTCCTGTTGACCCAGAGCAGCGCCGAATGGTTCGTGGGCCACTCATATGTTCCGTCAAAGGCCACGTCGTCGAAAGCGACAAAGCGATCGGGCGGAATAAGGATGGTCTTCTTCGTGCTGCCCGGCAGCGTGATCCGGCTCAGTTGCAGCGCCAATTGCTGCACCACGGGCCCAGCAATCTCATTGACGAATGTCTTGCCCGCCAGGGTCGTCAGCGTGTCGAAATGCGCGAGAAATTGCGTCTCGTCCACATGGCTCGCCGCCAGTTCCAGATCGAACTGCGCCATGGCGATGGTGTTGTCATAGACGAAAATCTGCACCGACTTCAGGTCCAGATCATCCCGCTTCATGCCGATGGCCGAAGCCAGCTCGGAAAAATGCCGGTCACGGATATTTTTGAGCCCCGTTTCCGGCACACTCACTGTCAGCAGGGGCCGCACAAAGGGGCTGGCGTGGTCGGCATTGAGCGAGTCGTATTTCTGGAAGCCGCCGAGATTGTCCGGCGCCGGCCCCTTGGCTTCAAGGCCATAGGGCAGGCTCACATGGGCGATTGCCTCTTCCATCGCCGTGCAGACCGCCTTCCAGTTGGATAGGCAATATTCCGTATTAAGCTGAAGCTGCGTCCGAAATGGCGCGAGAAGGTGGACTTGCATATGAACCCCAAAAGTATGGGGCAATCATTTGTGGGGGCGGCTCAAAAAAGTGCTAACGCACGCGCGTCATTGCCCTTCAGCCTTACCGCCTCCCTAACGCCTACTTCATCACCGGCATCTGGAACTCGGCCCCGTCCTTGATCCCGCTGGGCCAGCGGGCCGTCACCGTCTTGGTGCGCGTCCAGAATTTGATTGAATCCGTGCCGTGCTGGTTTAGGTCACCAAAGGCGCTCGCCTTCCAGCCGCCAAAGCTATGATAGGCCAGCGGCACCGGCACAGGAACATTGATCCCAACCATGCCGATATTGACCCGCGCCGCGAAATCGCGCGCCGCGTCACCGTCCCGGGTGAAAATCGCCGTGCCATTGCCATAGGGGTTGTCCATGACAAGGTTGAGCGCATCCTCATAGGTTTTCGAGCGCGCCACACACAGCACCGGTCCGAAGATTTCTTCCTTGTAGATGTCCATCTCCGCCGTCACCTGATCGAACAGGGTCGGTCCGACGAAATAGCCCGCCTCATAGCCGTGCAGGCTGAAATCGCGCCCGTCGATCACGAGATCCGCGCCCTGCGCCACGCCAGCGCCGATCAGCGTCTTGATCCGCTCCTGGCTCGCCTTGGTCACCACCGGCCCCATTTCGCTGGCCTTGTCCGTCGCGGGCCCGACCTTGAGCTTTTCAATGCGCGGCTTCAGCGCCTCGATCAGCCGGTCTGCGGTTGCGTCGCCCACCGGCACCGCCACCGAAACCGCCATGCAGCGTTCGCCGGCAGAGCCATAGCCGGCCCCCATCAATGCGTCGGCGGCCTTGTCCATATCGGCGTCGGGCATGATGACCATGTGGTTCTTGGCCCCGCCAAAGGCCTGCACGCGCTTGCCGTTGTTCGCCGCCGTGCCATAGACATAGCGCGCAATCGGGGTCGAACCGACAAAGCTGATCGCCTCGATTTTCTCATGCGCCAGAATGCCATCCACGACGCTCTTGCCGCCATGCACCACATTCAAAATACCCTTGGGTAGGCCCGCCTCCAGCGCCAGCTGCGCCAGCCGCACCGGCACCGACGGATCGCGTTCGGACGGCTTCAATATGAACGCATTGCCCGCCGCGATGGCCGGCGACAGCATCCACAGAGGGATCATGGCCGGGAAGTTGAACGGGGTAATCCCCGCGCCAATGCCCACCGGCTGGCGCATGGAGTACATATCGATCCCCGGCCCAGCCCCCTCCGTGAATTCGCCCTTGAGCAGATGCGGCGCACCGGCAACAAATTCGGCCACTTCCAGCCCGCGCAGAATATCGCCTTTTGAATCCTCAACCGTCTTGCCGTGTTCCGCGCTCAGCAGCACCGCCAACTCGTCCATATGCTGGTTGATCAGCGCGACAAAGTTGAAAAACACCCGCGCCCGCCGTTGCGGATTGGTCGACGCCCATTTCGGCTGCGCCGCCGCCGCCGAGGCCACTGCTGCGTCGAGATCGGCCTGTTCGGCCAATGCCACCCGCGCCTGAACTTCGCCCGTTGCCGGGTTGAACACGTCCTGAAACTGAGTGCCCGTGCCGCTGGTTTCGACGCCGTCGATGAAATGGCCGATGGTGCGCATAATGCCTCCTTGAGATTGGAGGGGATTTTGCACTACACTTATGGCGCATCAACGGCCAATAATTTGCATCCGTTGTGCAGAAAGTGTAGCGCCATGAATTGGGACGATGCCCGCATTTTTCTCGCCATTGCCCGTCATGGGCAAATCCTCGGCGCTGCAAAAGCACTCAATCTCAACCACGCCACCGTCTCGCGCCGCCTCTCGGCCCTAGAGCAATCGCTGGGCAGTACGCTCTTCCACCGCAAGACCAATGGCACCGAGCTCACCCCGCAGGGCGAGAAATTCCTCACCTTTGCCGAGCAGATGGAAAGCGCCAGCCTCGCCGCCTCGGAAGCCGCGGGAGCCGACAGCGCCATTGAGGGCATAGTGCGCATCGGCGCGCCGGACGGGTTCGGCGTCGCCTTCCTCGCTCCGCGCCTGGGCGAACTCGCCGAGCGCCATCGGGACCTCCGCGCCGAACTCGTCCCCGTTCCCCGCGCCTTCTCGCTCTCCCGCCGCGAGGCCGACATTGCCGTCACCCTGGAGCGCCCCCGCGAAGGCCGGTTGGTGGCGCGCAAGCTCACCGATTATCGCCTCGGCCTCTACGCCTCCCGCGCCTATCTCGACCGGCACGGCACACCCGAAACCGAAGCCGATCTCGCTGGTCACCGCCTCGTCGGCTATGTCGAAGACCTGCTCTATACGGCCTCGCTCGACTACACCGCCGAATATCTCAAGGACTGGCGCTCGACCATTGCCGTCTCCTCCGCCATGGGCCAGACCGAGGCGGTCCGCGCCGGCGCGGGCATCGGCATCCTCCACGCCTTCATGGCCCGCCGCGACGACAATCTCGTCCCCGTCCTGCCGCATAAAATTCTCACCCGCTCCTATTGGACCGTGGTGCATGAAGACCTGCGCGGCCTTCGCCGCATTGCGCTGGTCGCAGACTTCCTCGCCGAAATCGTCGCCCGCGACCGTGCCATTTTCTGATCTTTGCCGCCGCCAATCGGCGCGCTAGAACAGGGCCATGTCCAAGACCACCCCGGCCACCCTGGCCCTCACCAAAGCGGGCGTGCCCTTCACCCTCGCCACCTACGACTACGATCCGAACGCCGAGCGCATCGGCTTGCAGGCGGCCGAGGCCATGGGTGTGCCTGCCTCCGAAGTCTTCAAGACGCTGATGGCCGAACTCGACGGCAAGCCCGTCTGCGCCATCGTTCCCTCGGACGAGGAGGTGAACATGAAAAAGCTCGCCGCGGCTCTGGGCGGCAAGTCTGCTCATATGATGAAAGTGCCCGACGCCGAGCGCCTCACCGGCTACAAGGTCGGCGGCATCAGCCCACTGGGCCAGCGCAAGCCGGTGCCCACCGCGCTCGATGAACTCGCCACGCTCTACGACGAAATCTATCTCAATGGCGGCCAACGCGGCCTGCAGATCCGCATTCGCCCCGATGATCTGGTCGCTGCTCTTGGCTGCATCACGGCGGATCTGGTGCGCTGACTTCGAGCCGTCCTATAGGCAAATCGCTCCAGTGGAGCGATTTGAGGCGAGAAGGCCATGAGAGCTATGCTCGAATGGCGGACGCTATCCCAGAAACGACAAAAGGCGCCCTGGTGGACGCCTTCATCGCATGATCTTTGGAGGTATTATTGCTTAGGCAGCGTAGGTGCCGCGAGCAATTGCCTTGATGTCGCTGCGGGTGATGCCGAGGTCGTGCAGCTGACGGCCGTCGAGGGCGTTCAGTTCACGGACAGTGCGCTGGTACTGGGCATAGCGAGCGATGGTGTTGACGATGTTCATTTTGGTTCCCCTTCGTTTTGATGACCCTTATCTAGATCACTCTAGTCGTGATTAGAAGATGGGCTCTCTGCACATCCGTTATGCAGTGAGCGCAAGACCGAGGCACTTATGCTGAACAAATCCTTACCGCCTCTGAAGCGCTCCCGCGTCCCCATTTCAGGCATCCAGCTCGTCAAGGCACTGATTTTACAGCGAAAAACCGGGCACACGTTTCGTGCACCCGGTTCGTAAAGTGTCCAACGCGTCGTCGCGTCAGCTATGCATTATTGGCGTCCGCATTGGCCCGCGCTTCCAGCGCCAGCCGCCGGTCCTCGCGCATTTCAAACCACATGGCGTTGAGAATGCCGAAAGTACAGGCAAGGCCAATGCCGAGGATCCACGAAAAATACCACATGTCTCTCTCCTAATAGGCGTTGGGGTTCTTGCCGAGGCTTTCGGTCGTCACCGGGCCGCGCATGACCCGGAAAACCCAGCTCGTATAGGCAAGGATGATGGGCAGGAAAAACATCGTCACCAGCAGCATGATGAAGAGCGTCATATGGCTCGATGAGGCATCCCACAGCGTCAGCCCGGCATTGGGCATGATCGAAGAGGGCAGGAAGAACGGAAAGAGCGAAAGCCCTGCCGTCGATACCACGCCGATAATGGCCGCGCTGGTGGCGAGATAGGCCAGCCACTTCTGCCGCCCGATCAGCCCGAACACCGCCACGGCCAGCCCGCCCAGGCCAAGCACGGGCGCGGCGATCATCCAGGGATAGGTGCCGTAATTGCTCAGCCACCCGCCCCGCGTCAGTTCCACCGTCTTGGCCAGCGGATTGATCGGCGCATTGGGGTCGATCACGCTGGTCACCACATGCCCGTCTATGAAGCCGACCCACACGCCGCCCAGCGCAAAAAGCACCAGTGTGGCAAGGCCCGACCAGATGCCATAGGTGCGCGCCCGCTCGGCCAGAATGCCGTCGGTCCGCCCCACGATCAGCGTCGCGCCATGCGTTACGATCATCCCGAGGCTCACCAGCCCTGCCAGCAGTGCGAAGGGCATCAGCAGTTGGAAGAAGTTGCCGTCATAGAAAATGCGCATCGTGTCATCGAGACGGAATGGCGCGCCCAGCAAAACATTGCCCACGGCCACGCCCAGGATCAGCGCCGGCACGGCCCCGCCCACGAAGAGGCCCCAGTCCCACACAGCGCGCCAGCGCCTGTCTTCGATCTTGCCGCGGAACTTGAACCCAACCGGACGCAGGATCAGCGCCAGCAGGATCACGATCATGGCGAGATAAAAGCCCGAGAAGCTGACGGCGTAGAGCGGCGGAAAAGCCGCGAAAATGGCGCCGCCGCCCAGCACCAGCCACACCTGATTGCCCTCCCATGTGGGCCCGATCAGGTTAAGCAGGATGCGCCGCTCCTCGTCGGACCGTGCCGCAAAGGGCAGCAGCGCTCCGACGCCCAGATCGCGTCCGCCCATGATCGCAAATCCGATCAGCAGCACACCGAGCAGCAGCCACCAGATCAACCGCAGGGTTTCGTAGTCGAGAGGAATGGTGCTCACGATCCAAGCTCCTTGTTGGCGGGGGTTGGGCTATGGGCGACCATGACGAAGTCGAATTCGTCATCCTCGCCGGTAAACAGCTTGTCCTTTGGCCCGGCCTTGATGATGCGCACCATCAGCATGATCATGATGATCAGCAACACGGTGTAGAGCAGCACGAAGAAGCTCAGCGACAGGACGAGGTCGAGCACGGTCAGGCTCGAAGCCGCGTAGAAGGTTGGCAGAACACCCTCCACCACCCAGGGCTGGCGCCCGAATTCGGCGATGAACCAGCCGCTTTCGATCGCAATCCAGGGCAGCGGCAGCATGAAGGCGCTGAACCACAGCAGGGGCTTGTTGGTGTCGATCCAGCCACGCGAAGCGCGGTAGAACCACAGGGCGAAGAAGGCGATGAAATAGAAGCCCAGCCCCATCATGATGCGGAAGGTCCAGAACAGCGGCCACACATCGGGCACCGTGTCGGCCGCCGCCATGGCAACTTCCTCGTCCGTGGCATTCTCCACATCGACGCGATATTTCTTCAGCAGCAGGCCATAGCCGAGGTCGGGCCAGTGTTCGTCGAATGTCGCCCGCGCTTCGGCATTGGTGCCATCGGCGCGGATTTCGGCGAGGGCCATGTAAGCCACCATGCCCGAGCGGATGCGATCCTCGGCCCGCGCCACCAGTTCATTGATGCCTTCCAGCTCCTCGTCCAGCGAGCGCGTCGTGATCAATCCGCCGAGCCATGGAATCTGGAACTGCCAGATCGGCTCGCCGTCGGCGCCGGGAATGGCAATGACCGTCCAGGGCGCCGGTGCCGGTTCGGTGTGGAACGAGGCTTCGATGGCCGCAATCTTCATCTTCTGGTGTTCGGTCGCGACATAGCCGCTCTCGTCACCCAGCACGACAACCGACAGCGCCGAAGCAAGGCCGAAGCTGGCCGCCACAACGATCGAGCGCTTGGCCAGTTCGACATGTTTGCCGCGCGCCAGATAGAAGGCCGAAATCGCCAGCACGAAAACCGCGCCGCAAAGATAGCCGGCGCTCACCGTATGCACGAACTTGGCCTGCGCCACCGAGTTGAACAGCACCGCCATAAAGTCGGTGATTTCCATGCGCATCGTATCGGGATTGAACTTCGCCCCGACCGGATTTTGCATCCAGCCATTGGCAATCAAAATCCACAGCGCCGAGAAATTAGCGCCCAGCGCCACCAGCCAGGTCACGATCAGGTGGCCGATCTTGCTCAGCCGGTCCCAGCCGAAGAAGAAGAGACCGATAAAGGTGGCTTCGAGGAAGAAGGCCATCAGGCCCTCGATGGCCAGCGGCGCGCCGAACACGTCGCCGACATAATGGCTGTAATAGCTCCAGTTCATGCCGAACTGGAATTCCATCACGATGCCCGTCGCCACGCCCATGGCGAAGTTGACGCCGAACAAAGTGCCCCAGAACAGGGTCGCCTTGCGCCAGATTTCGCGCCCCGTCATCACATAGACGCTCTCCATGATGGCCATCATGAAGGACAGCCCGAGCGTCAGGGGTACGAAAATGAAGTGATACATCGCTGTGGCAGCGAATTGCCATCGCGAAAGGTCGACAACAAGCATGTCGATCATGGCGTCAAAGCCTCCTGTTTTGATGGCCCGAGTCGGGGGCCACCCTTGTCCCGACTTAGCCCGCACAGACTGTCCTTCGCCTTGATTCAGATCAAGACGGGTTTTCACCCCTCTCCTTAGGATAGACACTCCTGCCAATTGCAGAATCCGGGACGCATTCGTGAAGCCAGAAGACAAAGCCGCCAGCAAAGGCCTCGCCCGCCTTCAGCCCTTTGGTGGCAGGGCACTCTGGCTTGCCATCGCCGCGCCGCTGCTCGCCGGATGCCTGCTCGTCGCGCAGGCCTGGATGCTCTCCGATGTGCTGGGCCAAACCATCGAGCAAGGCGTTGCGCCCTCGCTCCTGCTGCCCACCATTGCCATCATCGGCACCATTCTTGCCATCCGAATCGGCCTTGTCGCCTTGGGCGAGCAGGCCGGCGCCATGAGCGCCGAGGCTATCAAGCAGCATTTGCGTCAGGTTCTGTTCGCCGGCCTTCTCCGCCGTCCCCCGCGCCGCGCCGATGCGCCATCCTCCGGCGCCGCCGCCGCCGCCATCATCGAGCAGGTCGAGGCGGTCGAAAGCTATTTTGCGCGTTACCTTCCCGCGGCCATGCAGGCCATGGTGCTGCCGCTGGTTTTCGGCGCCATCATCCTGCCGCTCGACTGGGTGGCCGGCGTGCTCTTTCTGGTCTCCGCGCCGCTCATTCCGGTGTTTATGGCCCTGGTCGGCTGGGGCGCACAAATTGCCACTGACCGGCAGGCCCAGGCCCTCACCCGCCTGTCGGGCCGCTTTGCCGATCGCCTCAAGGGCCTTCTCACCCTCAAGCTGCTGGGCCGCGCCGAAGCCGAAACCGAAGGCATTGTCGCCGCCAGCGAAGCCCTGCGCCGCCGCACCCTCAAGGTCCTGCGCATTGCCTTCCTGTCCTCTGCCGTGCTCGAGTTTTTCGCCGCGCTCGGCGTCGCCGGCGTGGCGCTCTATATCGGCCTCACCTTCATCGATTTCCTGCACCTGCGCAGTTCACCGCTGACCCTGCAGCTCGGTGTCTTCCTGCTGCTCATGGCGCCCGAGGTTTACAATCCTCTCCGCCTCCTTGCCGCGCATTACCACGACCGCGCCGCCGCTAAGGCCGCATTGATCGAGATCGAGCGCCAGCTTGGCGCCATCCCCGAGGCCATTGAACCGCTCGCTGATATCTCCCCGCGCGCCAGCCCGCCCATCGCCATCACGCTGACGGGCCTCACCCTGCGCACGCCCGACCGGATGCGCGCCGTGCTGCATGGTGCATCGCTCAATATTCCGGCAGGCCAGCATGTCGCCCTGCTGGGTCCCAGCGGCGTCGGCAAGACGACCCTTATGGAAACCCTCGTCGGCCTTCGCCCCTATGATGGCGGGCTAATGCTCGACAATCGCGCCCTCACCGACTGGCCCGAAGCCGAATTGCGCGCCCGCACCTTCCTCCTCGCCCAAAGGCCGCGCCTCATCCACGCCAGCCTTGCCGACAACATCGGCTTGGCCCGCCCCGGCGCCAAGCGCGCCGAAATCGAACAGGCCGCCGAGCACGCCCGCGTCGCCCCCTTCGCCGCCGCGCTGCCACAGGGGCTCGACACACTGATCGGCGAAGATGGTCTCGGCCTCTCCGGTGGCCAGGCCCAGCGCCTCGCGCTTGCCCGGCTCTATCTCCGCGATCCGGCGCTCATCCTTCTCGATGAACCAACTGCCCATCTCGACGCCGCGCTCGAGGCCGAGATCATTGCCGATCTCGTCGCCTTCGCCACGGGCCGCACCCTGGTCATCGCCACCCATTCGCTGGCAGTCGCCAGCCATATGCACAAGGCCTATCGCATCGCCGGCGGCGAATTGCTCACCGCCGCCGTTCCACCACGCCAGAGGGGCGTCGCATGAAAGCTCTCTTCGCCTTCGCCCCCCTGTTCCGGCGCCGCCTTGGCGCGCTGTCGCTCACCCTGCTGCTGTCACTCATCGCGCTGGCCGCCGGTGTCGCCCTGCTCGGCACGTCCGGCTGGTTCATCACCGCCGCGGCCCTCACCAGTGCGGGCGCCGCCTTTAATCTCTTCGTGCCATCGTCGCTGGTGCGCGGCTTTTCCTTCATCCGAATCATCGCGCGCTATGGCGAACGGCTGGTCGGCCACAATGCCACCCTGCGGCTCCTGTCAGACCTGCGCGGCTGGCTCTTCGCTTCACTCTTCCCCCGCCTGCCGCTGCCGCAAAATTCGCTGCGTCATGGCGATCTCGTCAGCCGCCTCACCGCCGATGTCGATGCGCTCGACACCGCCTTTCTCGTCGCCATCGGCCCCTGGCTCGCCGCCTTCACCATCGGCAGCCTCATGACCATTGTGCTCGCTTTCCTGCTGCCCGGCGCCGCCCCCATCTATGGCCTCGCCATGGCCGCCGCGGTGCTCGTCGTGCCTTTCCTCCAGATCGGGCTGGGCCGTCGCGCAGGCCGCGACTCGGTGGCCGCCGCCGCCGATGCGCGCATTGCCGTGTTCGATGGCCTTGTCGGGCAGACCGATCTCACCATTCTCGGCGCGCTCGGCACCACCCAGTCCCGATTTGCATCCGCCACCGCGCAGCTTGCCAAAATCCGCCAGCGCCTCTCCGCCCTCACCGCCGGCGCCGGCGCCGCCGTCCAGCTTCTCGCGGCCATTGCCCTTATCGGCACGCTCTGGGCCGGGCTCGAAGCCCATCATGCCGGTGCACTCGATCCTGCCGTCATGGTCGCGCTTCTGCTGGCTGTGCTCGGCAGCTTTGAAGCCACCAGCATCATCGTGCGCTCTGTCGGCAAGGCCAGCGCCGCCATGGCCGCCGCCGAACGGCTGGATGCCCTGGGCAAGCTCCCACCACCCGTCGCCGAACCTGTCGCCCCTGCCACTCTGCCAGCCGATGGCGCTATCGCGCTCGACAATGTCAGCTTCGCCTATACCGGCGGCGCGCCGGTCCTCCGCAATATCAATCTCACCATCGCACCGGGCGAACATGTCGCCATCACCGGCCCCAGCGGCGGCGGCAAGTCGACCCTGCTCAAGCTGCTCCTGCGCCTTGCCGATCCGCAATCGGGCCAGTTGCGCATCGGCGACGTACCTTTGCCAGACGCCTCCACAAGCGCCATCCACGCCCACATGGCCCTGCTCAGCCAGGACAGTCCGGTCTTCATCGATTCGGTCCGCAACAATTTGCTTATCGCCCGCCCCGGGGCCGACGAGGCCGCGCTCTGGTCAGCCCTCGCCGCTGCCCGGCTCGATACCCTGGTCCGCGCCCTGCCCGATGGCCTTGATACAATCATTGGCGAAGCGGGCCGCACCCTTTCGGCTGGTCAGGTGCGCCGCCTCTGCCTCGCCCGCGCGCTGCTCTCCGACGCGCCGGTCCTGCTCCTCGACGAGCCGACCAATGCGCTCGACCGCGAGAATGAGGAAGCCTTTTTCGCCACCCTTGCCGAAGCCGCCCGGGGCCGCACCGTGATCATGGTCACCCACGCCGCCCTGCCTGTCGGCACGGTCGACCGCGTGCTGACGCTGCGTGATGGAAAACTCGTGTGATCAGCCGCAGCGCAGGCGCAGCCGCGCCAGATCAGGCACGGTCACGTGCCGGTAATTGACGATCTCGATCACATGCTCGGCCTTGAGCTTGCTGATTTGCCGGCTGACGGTCTCGATGGTCAGCCCCAGAAAATCGGCAATATCGGCACGGCTGAGCGGCAGGTCAAAACTGGCGACGGGCTGCTCCTCGGTCGGGTCGATATGGCTGGCGATCATGAACAGGAAACTCGCCACCTTTTCCGACGCCGTCTTGCGGCCCAGCGTCACCATCCAGTCGCGCGCCTCGTCCAGCTCGCGCAGCGCCTGCATCATCACCCGGTGTTCGAGCGGCGCGCTTTCGGTCATCAGCGCTTCGAGCGCCGGCTTGGGAATGACGCAGAGATCCACTTCCGACGCCGCTTCGGCGCTCACCCGGCTTTCGCTGGCAAAGGGACGGCCCAGCAGATCGGGCGCAAATTGCAGCCCCACCACCTGCTGGCGGCCATCCTCGAGCACCTTGGTCAGCTTCACCACGCCGCGCAACACATTGGAAAAGCTGGCAATCGGCATCGCATCGGCCAGCAATTCCTCGCCGGCCTCCTTGCGCACCCGCCGCGTGGACTTGGACAAGGTCATCAATTGTTCCGGGCGCAAAGCCCCGCAAATGCCCTGATGACGCGCCTCACAACTTTGGCAAAGCACCGGTATTTCGGAGTTGTGGATGTCCTTGCGAACCGTCTGCATGGTTAAGCTCCTGACAGTGCAAGAGTTAGGTCGCTGTCGCGCACAGTATAAGCCGAATGTTTGTCGCTGTGCCAAGAGGCCGCACTTGCGCGCGGCCCTTCGGGCGAAATCGCTCCAGTGGACTCCGACCCGTCCCGAAGGGCCTGACACGCCAGTGGCGTGTCGGGAGGCGAGGAGGCCACGAGACCTACGGTCGAGTGGCACGAACACTCAGACCCCTCTCTCCACCTTTCCGACCCCTCTTGACCTTCCCACCATGGGAAGGTCCATATACATCCGGACGAGGTGAAAGACATGAACCAGCACGTCCCCCCAAATCAGACCATCGACATCACCGGCATGACCTGCGCCTCTTGCGTCTCGCGGGTGGAAAAAGCCCTGCTCAAGGTGCCCGGCGTCCAGGCCGCCTCGGTCAATCTCGCCACCGAGCGCGCCAGCGTCAGCGGCGGCGATCCGGATGCCCTGCTACAGGCCATCGAAAAGGCCGGCTACACCGCCAACCTGCGCCAGCCCGACGCCCCCGCCCATGACCATTCCCATCATCACGACGAAGACGCCGCCCTGCTCCGCCGCGACGTAGCCATCGCCGTCGTCCTCACCCTGCCGCTTTTCGTGCTCGAAATGGGCGGCCATCTTTATCCGCCGCTCCACCATTGGCTGATGGGCCTCGTGCCCCAGCAATGGCTTTATGTCGCCTATTTCGCACTCGCCAGCGCCGTCCTCTTCGGCCCCGGTCTGCGCTTTTTCCGCGTCGGCATTCCTGCCCTGCTGCGCGGCGCGCCGGAAATGAATTCCCTTGTCGCCCTCGGCTCTGGCGCCGCCTGGCTTTATTCCAGCGTCGTCACCTTCCTGCCCCAATTGGTGCCGGCGGAAACCCGCTATGTCTATTTCGAAGCCGCCGCCGTCATCGTCACGCTGATCCTTGTCGGCCGCTGGCTCGAAGCCATCGCCAAGGGCCGCACCGGCTCGGCCATTCGCCAGCTGATCCACCAGCAGGCCAAAACCGCCCGCGTCGAGCGCGACCGTCAGACCCAGGAAATCCCGGCCGAGCAGGTGCAGGTCGGCGACATCATCATTGTCCGCCCCGGCGAAAAGATCGCTGTCGATGGCGAGGTCATCGACGGCAGCAGCCATGTCGATCAGTCGATGATTTCGGGCGAACCCATTCCCGTCGCCAAATCCCCCGGCGATACAGTTGTCGGCGGCACGCTCAATACCTCGGGCAGTTTCCGCTTCCGCGCTACCCGCATCGGCGCCGATACCATGCTGGCCCAGATCATCCGCATGGTCGAGGAAGCGCAGGCCGGCAAGCTGGCCATCCAGCAGGTGGTGGACCGAATCACGCTCTGGTTCGTGCCGGCGGTCATCGGCCTCGCCATTCTCACCTTTGCCCTCTGGTTCGTTCTCGGCCCCGAGCCAAAACTCACCTATGCGCTGGTCAATGCCGTCGCCGTGCTGATCATCGCCTGCCCCTGCGCCATGGGCCTTGCTACCCCCACTTCGATCATGGTGGGCACCGGGCGCGGCGCTGAACTTGGCGTATTGTTCCGCAAGAGCGCCGCTCTGCAGCAATTGCGCGATGCCAAAATCATCGCCTTCGACAAAACCGGCACGCTGACCGAGGGCAAGCCTGTGCTGACCGATCTCATTCTCGATGATGATTTCGACCATGACGAGGTTCTGGCCCTGGTTGCCGCCGTCGAAGCCCGCTCCGAACACCCCATCGCCACGGCCATTGTCGCTGCGGCCAACAAGGCCAACCTGCCCATGGGCGAGGTCACCGAATTCGCCGCCGATCCCGGCAATGGCGTGACTGCCCGTGTCGATGGCCGGCTGGTCTCGGTGGGCTCGCAGCGCCATCTCGGCCATCTCGATTTTTCCGACTTCGCCGAGGCCATCGAAAAGCTCTCCGGCGAAGGCAAGACACCGGTCTTCGCCGCGGTGGACGACAAGCTCGCCGCCGCCATCGTCGTCGCCGACACGATCAAACCGACGAGCAAATCGGTCATCGCGGCGCTGCACGCCATGGGCCTTAAAACCGCGATGATCTCGGGCGACAATAAACGCACAGCCGAGGCTATCGCCCGCCAGCTCGGTATCGATGATGTGCGCGCCGAAGTCCTGCCCGCCGACAAGGTCGCAGCCATCAAGGCGCTGCGCGTCCAGCATGGCCTCATCGCCTATGTCGGCGATGGCATCAATGATGCCCCGGCCCTCGCCGAAGCAGATATCGGAATCGCGGTCGGCAATGGCACCGATGCCGCCATTGAAAGCGCCGACGTCGTCCTTCTCGGCGGTGACCTGCGAAATGTCAGCAATGCGCTAGCGATTAGCCGCGCCACGCTGCGAAATATCCACGAAAACCTCATCTGGGCGTTCGGATATAATGTGGTTTTGATCCCCGTTGCCGCAGGCTTGCTCTACCCCGCTTTCGGCATTCTGCTCTCGCCGATGATTGCTGCCGGGGCCATGGCCC